>NZ_JBSXMU010000020.1:0-46213 GCF_054073225.1 Teichococcus aerofrigidensis | reverse complement strand
GCGAGCACCCGGTCGGCCGGCAGGCCGCAGGCGCCGGCCAGGCCGGCGGCGAGGAGGTGGCGGCGTCTCGGCATCGGTGCGGCCCTTTCGGCTGAAGCGCTAAGCCCAAGCCTAGACCGCCCTGGCCCGCCAGGGGAATCGCCGCGTGCCTCCGGAACCGCCCGGCGGTGACGGCGGGTGCTCCGTGCCGCGCTATCGGGGCGCCCAGCGGGAGGCGGCCGCGCGCCTCCCGCCGCCTTGCCCATCGCCCCGGCGCGGCCGCCCGGCTACAACCGGGGCATGAGCAGCAGCACCGATCTCTCGCCCCGCGCCGCCGCCCAGGATGCGCAGCGGCGCGCCTCGGACCCCGAGGCCTCCGCCTGGGTCGGCGCCTCGGCCGGCTCGGGCAAGACCAAGGTGCTGACCGACCGCGTGCTGCGCCTGCTGCTGCGCCCCGGCGCCAGGCCCGGCCGCATCCTCTGCCTCACCTTCACCAAGGCGGCGGCGGCCGAGATGGCGACCCGCCTGGCCCGCCGCCTCGGCGAATGGGCGGTGGCCGAGGAGGCCGATCTCGGCCGCAGCCTGCAGGAGCTGACCGGCGCCGCGCCGGACGCCACGCTGCGCCGCCGCGCCCGCGCCCTCTTCGCCGAGGTGCTGGAGCAGCCGGGCGGCATGCGGATCGCCACCATCCATGCCTTCTGCCAGTCGCTGCTGCGCGGCTTCCCGCTGGAGGCCGGGCTGCCGCCGCAGTTCACTCTGATCGAGGAGGCGGACGCGGCGGAGATGCTGGCCGAATCGCGCGAGGCGGCGCTGGCCTCCGGCCGGCTGCCCCCCGCGGCGATCGAGGCCATCGCCGGCCTCGGCAGCCCGGAGGATTTCGCCGACACGCTGCAGAGCCTGGTGAAGGAGCGCGACCGGCTGGGCGGCGCCATCGCCCGGGCCGGGGGGCTGGCCGGGTGCGACGCCGTGCTGCGCCGCCGCCTGATGCTGCCGCGCGAGGGGGGCGAGGCGGAGGCGCTGGCCGCGGCCTGTGCCCGGGTGGGGGCGGAGATGGTGCGCGCCAGCGGTCTGCTGCGCCTCAGCGGCAATGCCAACGACCGCGCGCGCGGCGAGCGGATGAAGGCCTGGATCGACCTGCCGGTGGAGGCGCGCCAGGTGTGCTGGGAGGACTGGGCCGGGATCTTCCTCACCGACAAGGGCGAGCCGCGTAAAAACATGGCCACCAAGGCCGGCCTGAAGGACCGCGCCGAGGAGGCGCAGGCCCTGATGGCCGAGGAGGCGGCGCGCATCGCGGCGGTGGAGGAGGAGCGGAGGGCGTGGCGCCTGCACGCCGCGAGCCTCGCCCTGCTCGCCCTCGCCCAGCCGGTGCTGGAGGCCTATGCGGCGCGGAAGGCGCGCCAGGGGGCGGTGGATTTCGACGACCTGATCCAGGCCGCGCGCGGCCTGCTGCACGATCCGGGCAGCGCCTGGGTGCTCTACAAGCTCGATGGCGGGCTCGACCACCTGCTGCTCGACGAGGCGCAGGACAGCAACGCGCATCAATGGGAGATCGCGGAGAAGCTGTCCGCCGAGTTCTTTTCCGGCCTCGGCGCGCGCGAGCCGGAGACGCGGCGCAGCATCTTCGCGGTGGGCGACGAGAAGCAGTCGATCTACAGCTTCCAGGGCGCCGACGCCGCGGGCCTCGGCCGCTACGCGCACCGCTTCGCCCGGCAGATCGCGGCGGCGGAGCAGCGCTTCGAGGTGGTGCCGCTGAACGTCTCCTTCCGGTCCACGGCGCCGGTGCTGTCGCTCGTCGATGCCGTCTTCGCCGAAGGGCCGGCGCGGCGCGGCGTGGTGGCGGAGGGCGCCGTGCTGGAGCACCGCGCCGACCGCGCCGGGGATGCCGGGCGGGTCGAGCTCTGGCCGCCGCTGGCCCGGCCCGAGGCCGCCACCCTGGAAGCCTGGGAGGTGCCGGAGACGCCGGTGGCCGAGGAGGACGCCGAGGCGCTGATGGCCGAGGCGCTGGCGGCGCGCATCGCCCACATGGTGCGGCACGAGACCCTGCCGGCGCGCGGCGGGCGGCCGATCCGCCCCGGCGACATCCTGGTGCTGCTGCGCCGCCGCACCGCCTTCAGCGGCCTGCTCGTGCGGGCGCTGAAGGCGCGCGGCGTGGCGGTGGGCGGGCTCGACCGGCTGCGCCTGATCGAGCAGATCGCGGTGCAGGACCTGCTGGCGCTGATCGACGTGCTGCTGCTGCCGGAGGACGACCTGCAGCTCGCCGCCCTGCTCAAGAGCCCGCTCTGCGGCGTCTCGGAGGAGGAGCTCTGCGCCCTGGCGGGCGGCCGGGTGCAGCCGCTGTGGTGGCGGCTGCTGCAGGAGCGCGGGCGCGACACCGCGCCCGGCCGCGCCGCCGATTGGCTGGCCGCGCTGGCCGACCGCGCCGACCTCGCCACCCCCCACTCCATCCTGGCCGAGGTGCTGGGCGAGCATGGCGGGCGGGCCCGCATCCTGGCCCGCCTCGGCCCCGACGCCGCCGACCCGCTGGACGAGGTGCTGAACGCCGCGCTCGCCTTCGAAGCGCGCCATCCGCCCAGCCTGCAGGGCTTCGTGCAATGGCTGCGGCGCGGCGGGGCGGAGGTGAAGCGCGAGGCGGAATCGGGCGTCGATGCGGTGCGGCTGATGACGGCGCACGGCGCCAAGGGGCTGCAGGCACCGGTGGTCATCCTGCCCGATGTCGGCAGCGGCCGCGGCGAGAAGCCGCTGCGCTGGGAGGAGAGCGAGCCGTCCCTGCCCTTCTGGGCGCCCCGCTCGCGCCGCGACTTCTTCGCCCCCGCCTGGACGCGGCTGATGGAAGCGGAGGAGGCGGCGCGGGCGGCGGAGGAGAACCGGCTGCTCTATGTCGCGCTGACCCGTGCCGAGGACCGGCTGCTGGTCTGCGCCTGGGGCGAGCCCAAGGCCGGCTCCTGGTACGACTTGGTGGCGCAGGGCTTCGCCCGCCTGGAGGGCGCCCGGGAGCTGGCCTTCGAGCCGGCGGCCTTCGGGGCGCCGCCCGCCGCCCGCTTCACCGGACCGGCGCGCTGCCTGGACAGCGCCCAGACCGCTCCGCCGCGCGCCGAGGCCGGACAGGCCGAGCCGGGCGAGGCCGGGCCGCTGCCCGACTGGATCGGCCGGCCGGCGGCGCCGGAGAGCATGGCGCTGACCCTCTCCCCCTCGGCGCTTCCCGGCGAGACGGAGACGCCCACCGCCGCGCCGCATGGCCGCGCCGATCCGACCGGCGAGCGCTTCCGCCGCGGCCGGCTGCTGCACGCGCTGCTGCAGCACCTTCCGGACTATGCGGAGGCGGAGCGGGAGGCGACGGCGCGGCGCTTCCTGGCCAGGCCCGGCCATGACCTCTCCGAGGCCGAGCGGGCGGCGACCCTGGCCGAGGTGATGCGGCTGCTGCGCCTGCCCGAGCTGGCGGCGGCCTTCGGGCCCGGCAGCCTGGCCGAGGCGCCGATCGCCGGGCGGGTCAATGGTCTGCCGCTGGCCGGCCAGGTGGACCGGATGCTGGTGACGCCAGAGCGGGTGCTGATCCTGGACTACAAGACCAACCGTCCGCCGCCGGAGGAGATCGGCGGCGTCCCGGCGCTCTACCTGCGGCAGATGGCGGCCTATCGTGCCCTGCTGCGGCAGGTCTTTCCGGGACGGAAGGTGGAGTGCTGGCTGCTCTGGACATGGTCAGCCCGCGCCATGCCCCTGCCCGGAGCGCTGCTGGACCGGCACATGCCGGGGTGAGAAGCCGGTGCGCCGTCAGGTCACAGGGGCAGACTTCCCTGCGGCGGGCCGTCCGCCTGCGCCGCCGTCTGCCCCGTTGGCCGGATCTCGCCGCGCGCCGCCTGCCCGGCCAGGCCCAGCTCCGCCACGAACCGCTCGAACTCCTGCTTCCTTAGCGCCGCGTCCGGCAGGCGCAGCAGGTAGCTCGGATGCACGGTGATCAGGACGGGCCGCCCCTCCGGCCCCTCGAAGACCTGGCCGCGCAGCTTCAGCAGCGGCAGCTTCTGCCCCATCAGCGCCTGGGTCGCCGTGGCGCCGAGGGCGACGAGGAAGCGCGGCGCCACGCTCTCCACCTCCGCCATCAGGAATGGGCGGTAGAGCTTGATGTCGCCGGCGTCCGGGCTCTGGTGCAGCCGGCGCGGGCCGCGCTGGACGTACTTGAAGTGCTTCACCGTGTTGGTGACGTAGCTCGCGGCGCGGTCGATGCCGGCGGCCTCCAGCGCGCGATCGAAGAGCTTGCCGGCCGGGCCGACGAAGGGGCGGCCCTGTCGGTCCTCCTCGTCGCCCGGCTGCTCGCCGACGAACATCAGCGGCGCGCCGGGGGGTCCTTCGCCGAGGATGGCGGGGCGGTCCGTGGCCCAGCTGGCGCTGGGGGGGAGGGTCTGGCTCTGGGGCATGGCATGGAATTCAACGATCCGGCCGCCTCCGGGTTTTCGGCCCGCCTTTCCCGCGCCATGCCCGGCTGTTAGAGAGGGCGACTGTCCATGATTCCCGGGGCGCGCCCGACGCGCCCCTCTTCTTCCGCGCGGGGGGGTGTTCTTGCCATGAAGTTCTCGGTGGACCGGGCGGTGCTGCTGAAGGCGCTGGCGCATGTGCAGAGCGTGGTCGAGCGGCGGAACACCATCCCCATCCTGGCCAATGTCATGCTGGCGGCGCAGGAGGGCAGCCTGACCCTGACGGCGACCGACATGGAGATCGCCATCGTCGAGGCGGTGCCGGATGTCACTGTGACGCGCCCCGGCCGCACCACCGCCCCGGCGGCGACGCTCTACGAGATCGTCCGCAAGCTGCCGGACGGCGCCAAGGTGGAGCTGGACCATCCGGGCGGCGACGCGCCGCTGGCGCTGCGCGCCGGCCGCTTCGCCACCAGCCTGATGGTGCTGCCGGTGGAGGACTTCCCCTCGATGACCGAGGGGAAGCTGCCGCACGGCTTCCTGGTGACGCCGACCCTGCTGCGCGAGCTGGTGGACCGCACCAAGTTCGCCATCTCCACCGAGGAGACGCGCTACTACCTGAACGGCATCTACCTGCACGCCACCGAGGCCGAGGGCCAGAAGGTGCTGCGCGCCGTGGCGACGGACGGCCACCGCCTGGCCCGCGTCGAGGAGCCGCTGCCGGAGGGCGCCGAGGGCATGCCAGGCGTCATCGTGCCGCGCAAGACGGTCAACGAGATCCGCAAGCTCGCCGACGAGACCAGCGAGCCGGTCGAGGTGAAGCTCTCCGAGACCAAGATCCGCTTCGCCTTCGGCAGCGTCCACCTGACCAGCAAGCTGATCGACGGCACCTTCCCCGAATACGAGCGTGTCATCCCGCGCGGCAACGACAAGATCCTGACGGTGGACAAGAAGGCCTTCTCGGACGCCGTCGCCCGCGTCGCCGCCATCTCCTCCGAACGCTCGCGCCCGGTGAAGCTCGCGATCCGGCAGGACAGCCTGACGCTGACCGCCAGCAGCCCCGACCAGGGGCAGGCCGAGGAGGAGCTGGACAGCGAGGCCGTGTCCTACCGGTCCGGTCCGATCGAGATCGGCTTCCAGGCGCGCTACCTCGCCGACATCACCGACCAGATCGCGGAGCGGGTGGAGTTCCGCTTCGCCGATGGCTCGGCGCCGACGGTGGTGGTGGATGCCGCCAAGCCCGAGGCGCTCTACGTGCTGATGCCGATGCGGGTCTGACCGCCGCATGCGACCGCTGCGCGCGCGGGTCCTGTCGCTGCGCGGGCATATCCTGTCGCTGCGCGGGCTGGCCGTGCTGATGGCGGTCCTGGTGGCGGGTGGCGAGATCGCCCGCCGTGCCGGCACCGCCGCCTTCGTCCCCCTGGCGCTGGACGAGCTGGCCGTGGCCGCCCTCCTGCTCTGGGCCGGCTGGCGTGGCGGCGCGGCGCGGCTGCTCGCCGCCTGGGGCGTGTTCTCGGGGCTGATGCTCACCCTGCTGTCGCAGAACGCCGAATACGTCCTGCACGGGCGGGAGAAGGCCGGCGCGGTCTTCTACCCGGTGCTTCTGGCCCTGTTGCTGGCCCTCGGCCTCTGGGCCATGGCGCGGGCCCTGCGCGCGCTGCCGCGGGGCGAGTGAGGGCGAGGCGGCGGGGTCCGAGCGGACGGACCGGAGCCGGATAGCCCGGCGGCCCCTGCGCGGCCGGATGGAGGCCCGCGCCTTCGGCGCCCTCCTCATTCCGCTGGCCTCACTCCGCCGGGCTGACCTGGCCCTGGGCCGCCTCCCGCCGCCGCCTCATCTTGCCGGCCAGGAACAGGCCCCGCATGGCGAGCTTGCGCGCCGCCGCCCAGGGGCCGGGCGCATGGGCGGCGATACCGCGCACCAGGCGGTTTCCCAGCCGGTCCTGGTCGTGCAGCTGCGCCACCGGCATGCCGTTCACCGTGATCATCCGCTGGTGCCGCACGCGGGTGTGGAATTGCAGCATGTCGTCACCCTCCGGCAGGTAGTGCGCGGTGAGCGAGGCGCGGGAGACGCCCCGCCCGGCCGGGGCGAAGCTGCCATGCACGGTCAGCGAGTTCCAGAACAGCACGTCGCCCTTGGCCAGGAAGGGCGCGCGGATCTCCAGCCCCTCGCGCCGCATCACCTCCAGCACGGCGCGGCGGTAGCGGTCATGGCCGGTGGCGAAGTCGTACTCCCCCGCATTGCGCAGCACCGGCACGGTGACGTGGCTGCGCGGGCAGACATAGAAGCGCCCGGCGGCGGCATGCACATCCTCGAGCGCGTACCAGCCGGCGATGCAGCGGCCGAGCGCCACGGCGCTGTCCTGGTAGTAGCTGTCCTGATGCGCCCAGGTGCCGGCGGGGGCCTCGAAGAACATGGTCTGGATCAGCTTGGTGCGGCCGGCGCCGATCAGCGCCGAGGTCAGCGCGCCGACGCGGGCCTGCGTCACCGCCGCCAGGGCGCGCTCCCTGAAGCGGCCGTGGCGGCTGGTCTGCAGGTCCTGCACGTTGAAGATCGGATTGGCGAGGAAGCCGTCGGCATCGAACCGGTTGCGTTCGTAGCGCATGTTCTTCTGGCGCAGGATGGGCGTGGCCGAGGGCCGCACCTGCGCGTGGAAGGCGGCGCGGATGTCGTCGCAGAGCGCGGCGGGCAGCAGGCCGCGGATCACCACATAGCCCTCGCGGCGGTAGTATCCGAGCGCCGCCGCCGTCTCGTCGGGCCGGAAATAGGTCCGGTCCTCCGCGAGGGCGTTGGGGATGTCGATCAGGGTGTCGAGGGGGGTAGGCACATGCATGAGCCGTCTCCTGAGAAGGAAGGCCGACCAGCGGCCTGTGCGCGCGGCGGCCCGTGCCGCCCTGCGAGGTTGCAGGCGACACGCTGACACGCCGAAGCTCATGCAGAAAATGCGACATTGTGTATTTCAGGAAACTTTCTCTCATTTAATGGGAATTTGATGAAACTTCCATTTTCCTCCCGGTTTCGTGTCTCCCGTTCCTGCGCCGCCGCCCCAGGGTCGATGACCCCATAAAGCCTTGGCGCCGATAGCGCCGGCATGCCAAAATTCGTGACGAAGGGCCACAAAGGGCACGGCCGCCAGAGGATGGCGGCACTGGGGAAATGCGCCCGCACAGGGCCTGTGAGCAATAATCCGCCCGGTGCCCGGACGGCTCCCCGAGGCCACGTTCTCCCGATGGGACGGCGCCCGGGCCAGGCTGGACGAAGGGCACCATGCCGTTTTCGCGGGAGGTCCGTGCCTTGCCTTCCTGTCCTTGCCCGGGCCGCGTCCCGTCCCCGCAGCCGCCACGAAACCTCGGCCCGCCCGGCCGGTTTCCGCCATGGCGCGGTTTCCGCCCCTGGCCTCCAGCGCTCCGCCCTGCCTCCCCCGCCCCCCTGCCGGAGAAGAATGCCCCATGCTGATCAACGCGGGCTTCGAGATCGCCTATGATTGCCCGCAACCGACGCCGATGCTGCTGATGCTCAGCACGCATCCCTCGCGCGATTCCGACATCCGTGGTCCGAACCTGCTGCAGCTCGACCCGCCGGTCAGCCAGCGCACCTATTACGACAGCTTCGGCAACCGCTGCACCCGGGTGGTGGCGCCGGCCGGGCGGCTGACCCTTTTCACCAACTTCAACGTGCAGGATTCCGGCCTGCCAGATGCGGTGGAGCCCTGGGCGCGGCAGCACCCGGTGGAGCAGCTGCCGGATGACATGCTCGTCTTCCTGCTCGGCAGCCGCTACTGCGACACCGACCGGCTGACGAACACCGCATGGTCGCTCTTCGGCCATCTGCAGCCGGGCTGGGGCATGGTGCAGGCGATCTGCGACTTCACCCACAACCACATCACCTTCGGCTACCCCTATGCCGACCCGACGCGCACCGCCTCCGGCGCCTTCGAGCAGCGCGTCGGCGTCTGCCGCGACTTCGCGCATCTCGCCGTCACGCTCTGCCGCTGCATGAACATCCCGGCTCGCTACTGCACTGGCTATCTCGGCGACATCGGCATACCGCCGGTGGACGCGCCGATGGACTTCTCCGCCTGGTTCGAGGTCTGGCTCGGCGACCGCTGGTACACCTTCGACGCGCGCCACAACACGCCGCGCATCGGCCGCATCCTGATGGCGCGCGGGCGCGACGCCACCGACGTCGCCATCAGCACCACCTTCGGGCCGAACATCCTGGCGAAGTTCCAGGTGGTGACGGACGAGGTGATCGGCGGCTGAGGGCGGGGCGGCACCTCAGCCGAAGGCGCCGCATTCCAGGCTGATCACGGCGCTGACCTCCCGCACCAGCGCGAAAAGCTCGCGCAGCGGCTGGGTGATCTCGCGCTGCTCGCGGCCATAGCCGCCATGGCGCGGCGCCGGCGGCTCGGCGAAGTCGAGCGCCGATCCCGGCGGCTCGGCGGCCGGGAAGACCTCGTCGAGCAGCGCCACCGCCGCGGGCACGTCGAGCCGCAGCAGCCGCTGCACCAGCCCCTCCCGCGTCATGCCATGGCGCGGCGAGAAATCCGGCACCTCCACCGCCAGCAGCCAGATGCGGTGGATCAGGCAGAGGCGCAGCGCGTGCAGGGCGAAGAGCCGGTCGCTCATCCGCGGCTCGTCGCCATCCTCCTCCCGCGGCCAGGCGGCGCGCAGCGCCAGGTCGTCGGCCTTGAGGCGACGGAACACCCCGCGCGCCGGATCGCCGAGGCCGAGCGTCTCCAGTGCCCGGGCGACGGCGACCAGCGCCTCGGCCCGGCCGGGCCGGCGGGTCTGCGCCGCGCGGTCGAGCCAGGTGCCGGGATCGAGGCTGGCGACATAGCCACGCAGCACCTGCGTGTCCGAGAGCGCGAGGCCGGCGCGGGCGAAGGCCATGGCATTGGCGAAGCGCGGGCTGCGGCGCATCAGCTCGGCGAAGGCCTCGACCTCCTGCACCGCGCCCTTGCCCAGCCCGTGCATCAGATTGGCCAGGAAGCCGAGCTGCTGCAGCACGGCGTTGTTGGGGATGGCGCGCAACTCGCGCACATGGCGGATGGTGACCGGCCCGCCGGTCTCGCTCTGCCGCGCCGCCGGGCGTGAGCCGGTGGGGTCGAGCAGCGCGGTGCCGAAGGCCCCGAGCAGCACGGCATAGCCGGGGTCCTCCACCAGCGCGCCGAAGGCGGCGCGGGCGCCGGCGAAGAGATCCGAGGCGAAGCCGCCCTCGGCATAGACCGGGTCCGGCTCGCCCTCGGGCGTCCCGGCCGAGGGCGGCGCGAAGGCATGCTCGGCGATGCGCGCCACCGCCGCATGGGCGAGCGAGGGCGTGCCGAAATAGAGATAGCCGTCGCCGCCCTGGAAGGCCGTCTCCAGCCGGGCGTGGATGCCCCGCAGGGCGAAGGCGGCCCGCACCGCCGGCGGGTCCAGGTAGTCGAAGCGCGCCGCCAGCCCGTCCGGATGGCCGCCGCGTCCCAACCCTTCGCCATGGGTGTCGAAGAGCACCACCTCGAGATCGTCCAGCCCGTGCCGCGCCAGCAGGTCGATGACCCGCAGCTTGAGCCGCTCGATCAGCTGGGTGGCGGCGATCTGGCCGATGTAGCGGCCGGAATCGGAATAGCCGAACTGCAGGCAGAGCCGGCCGACGCGCCGCAGATGGGCGCGGAACTGCGGGCTGCGCAGCGCCTCCTCCACCACCCGCTCGCCGCGCCGCTCCAGCGCCTCGGCGGTCTCGAAGAGCGGCGAGATCTCGACCTGGTCCTCGACCCCGGTGAGGCGGGCCAGCAGCAGGGCGGCGAGCAGGGTGTAGCCGCTCTCGGTCTCGGCGACGAGGAAGCGGATCGGCTGGCTGGCGTCGATGTGCTTGGCGATCTGCGCCACCGTCATCATCAGCCGGGTGGCCGAGGCCTGCTGTGCCATCAGCCCCCCGATATCGACCGGCTCGGCCGCCGCCTCCTCCAGCGCGGTGTTGATGGCGGCGAAGAGGGCGCGGCGCCGCGCCGGGTCCTCGGGATTGCCGAGATGGGGGAAGCGCAGCCGGGCGGCGTTGTGCAGCTGCGCCGCGTTCAGCCGCACCTGGGTATGGGCCAGCGAGAGGCCATGCGCGACGAGGCCGGCGCGGGCGACGCAGAGGGCGAGGCGCGCCTGATCCTCGGGCGCCGCGGCGATGGCGGCCGGGAACAGCGCCAGCAGCGGCGCCGGGGTGCTCAGCGCCACGTCGCGCAGCCCGACCAGCGCATGGGCGAAGGCCTGGGCGCGCTCCGGCACCACCGCGCCGGGAGGCGGGCAGGCCTCGATCTGCGTCCGCACCGCCGCCAGCGCCTCGGCGACGCGGGCCCGAAGCGCCGCGGTGCAGGGCTCCGGCAGGGCAGCGAGCTGGGCGGCCAGGCGGGCGAGCTGCAGCCGCTTCATCCGCAGCCGCAGCCGCAGCGTGTCCTGCCAGCCGATATCGGTGCGGCCGTCGGTGTCGTAGCCAACCCAGGAGGCCAGCAGCACCGGGCGGGGGTCGAGCTGCGTCCAGCGATCGGGCCAGATGGCGCGGGCGGTGCCGAGGAAGGCGGCGGCAAGCCGGTCCAGCGCGTCGCGGCCATTGGCGATGGCGGCGGCGGCCTGCTCGAACTCGTCCTCCAGGGTAGGGGCGGTCGGGCGCAGCGGCAGCGGGTCGGGCGGATCGATACCGCCCGCCGCCTGGGCCAGGGCCTGGGCGGTGGCGCGCGGCAGGCTGAAGGTCGGATGCGCGGTGAAGACGGCGGCGGCGCGCGGCCGTTCGCAGGCGGCGCGAAAGACCGCCAGCGGCACCGGGCTGTCATCCGGGTCGGGGCGGGCGATGCGCGTGGCGATGGCGGCCAGCGCCGCGTCGGCGCCCTTCGGCCCGGCGCCGCGCGCCAGGCGGCGGGCCTTGTCCGCGAAGGCGGCGCGGCCGATCTGGCGCAGCGTCGCCGCCAGCTCGGCATGGCTGGCCTGGCCGTCATCCAGCCGGCGGCTCAGCGCCAGGGCCACGGACAGGGCGGGATTGGCGAAGGGATCGCCGCGCGCGGCGGACCGCGCGGCAGCCACCAGGCCGATCAGCTCGGCTTCGGTCACATTCGGCATGGCCGCCGATGCTGCACCCGCGAGGCCGGTTTGTCTGCCGTTTCTTTCGGGCCGTTCCTTCCGGATCGGGCGCGGATCAGTCGGCGGGGCGGGAGGCCACCGGATCGGCGTGGCGCCGGGCCGCCACCGGTGCGGGCCAGACGACCAGCGGGCCTGCCGAGGCCGCGGCCAGGGGCCGCTCCAGCCGGTGCCCCGCCGCGTTGAAGGCCGCGATCAGGCGCACGATGCACGCATAGCCGGTCAGCGCCCGGTCGTGCGGGATCAGCATGCCGAGCAGCGCCACGCCCTCGGCCGAGCGGCGCGCCTGCTGCAGCGCCAGCACGTCCAGCAGCAGCCGCTCATCCGGGGCCAGGGCCGTGTCGCCCAGCGGGGACAGGCGGGGCTGCCCGCTCCGGGTCGAGAAGAGGCCGCGCATCATGCCGTGGAAATCCGCCGCCGCCTCCGGCGCGCCGAGATCGGCGAAGACCTGGCCGATGCGGGCCGAGGGCGCCGCGCAGCATCCGCGGCATTGCCAGCCCCAGAAGCGCATCGCCCAGAGCAGGGCGTGCTCGAACATCGGCAGATGGCGGACGGAGTCGGAGCGGGATGGCGACATGACTCTCCCCTGCGGGATGGCTGGGCGCGGCGGCGCCGGAGGCCGCATCTTGGCGCCACCCTTCTGCAATTGCAATTCATTCTCAATTACCGCGCCGCCCTCAGCGCAATGGGCCGATGGCGCCGACCGGAACCGCGATGCCGCCCGCCCGCCGCGCCTCCGCCATCACCACGACCCCCGCCACCGCCCAGCGTCCCTCGCCGTCGCGCGTCAGCAGGGGCGCGCCGCTGCTGCCGCGCGTCCCGGAACAGCCATGGCGCAGCAGGGGCCGGCCGGTCGCGTCGCGCGCCGGCCCGAGCAGCCGGCAGTCGGTGTCGGCCATCAGCCGCTCGGCGCGGTCCTGCTGGTAGCCGCCCAGCATCGCCGGCGCCCCCCGCGGCGGCGGATCGCGCAGCAACGGCAGCACACGCTCCGGGCCGGCGAGGTCGCGGTCCAGCCGCAACAGCGCCCAGTCCCCGCCCGGCGCGCCGGATGCGGGGGCCGCCGCGCCGGTCTCGAAGGCTTCCACACGGGCATGGAGCGCCCATTCCCCGAGGTGGTAGCCCACCAGCACATGCACCGAGCCCGGCCGCACCCAGCGGCCGGTGCGCGCGGCGAGGCAATGCGCGGCGGTCAGCACCAGCCTCGGCCCGACCAGGGCGCCGGTGCAGCGGCCGCCGAGCGTGGTCTGCACCCGTGCCAGGCCGGTCCAGGGCGCCTCCTCCGCCGTCACCGGGCGGCGGGGGTCCTCGGCGCCCAGGCCGGGGCGCTGGGCGCGCGGCAGCGGCGGCTCGGCCGCCAGGCCGGTGGCCGGGAGCAGGGCCAGGGGCGTGGCGAGAAGGAGGGCCAAGGCCCGCCCGCCCCTCTCGCGCCAGCGGTAAGAAATCCCCGTCACGCACAACTCATGAGACACTCTCAACGCTGGAATACCACCCGGGTTCGTTATAGGAGAAGTGTCCAGCCCGAGGCCTGTCATGTCCCACCTTTCGCGCTCCCCGAAAAGCGGCGTGCCCCCCACACGGCAAACGCGCCGCCTCTCCGACAAGCTCTGGATGGCCTTCCATCAGGCCTGCGACCAGAAGGACCTGGAGGTGGCGCGGGATCTGCTTCATGTGTTGGAGAGGGTGGTCTTCCGCAGCCCGGCCGACCGCAATTTCCGCTGGAACGCGGAGACGCTGGTCGCCGCCCACGAACGCCTCTGGGCGCTGCGGAACGAGGAATACTTCGCCGAGGCCGGGCTGGTGCGGCAGCCGCCCTATCTCTGACCGCACTGCCCTCCCGGGAGCGGACCACGGTCACGCATTGTTTCTTTCAGTAAGAATCTGCTAGCTACCCTCCGGGACCGGGCTCTGACCCGGCCGTTGGAGGGAGAAAGGGCCTTTGGGAAATCCGATCCAGCTGGCCGCCGTTGTGGCCGTGCTGTTCATGGCACTGCTGTGGAGCGTGGCGACGGGCCTGATGTGACACGGCCCGGACCTCCCCCCTCGAAGGGGAGGTCCCACCGCCCCGCCCCTTCCCACCTCTAGCCCTTCCCGCCTCGATCCAGCATCCCGGAATGGCGCGTCCTGGCGGTGCCGGGCGAGGGCGAGCCGCTCTCCACCCAGGCGGTGATCGCCCGCACGGAGATGGACCGGGTGAAGGTCAGCCGCGCCGTGATCCGCCTGGACGGCAAGGCGCTGATCCGGCGCGAGCCGCTGCCGGGCGACCGGCGCGCTCCGCAGCTGCGGCTCTCGCGGCGGGGCGAGGCGCTGTACCGCCGCATCGTGCCGCGCGCCCGCGCCCTGCAGGCGGAGCTGGCGGGGGCGCTCTCGGCCGGGGGAGCTGGCGGCGCTCGACACCATCCTGACCAGGCTCCACCGCCGCGCCGCGGACCTGCCCCGGCCGCCCGGGCGGGGAGGTTGAAACATCCGGGAGGCCAAGAACGGCCGGGGGCATTTGAAACAGAATGTCACAGCCCCCGCCGGGGGCGTGCATCATGCGGGGGCGGAGCCGATTCGCCACCGCGACAACCGTGCCACCACCCTCCGGGAGCCCAGTTCGAATGCCGTGGAACCAGTTCTACGATCCCTTCGGGTCGATCCTGCTTTCCGCCCTGGTGGCGGCGATTCCTGTCGCCACCATGCTCATCGCCCTGGCCTTCCTGAAGGTGCCGGCGCACTGGGCGGCGATCTCCGCCCTCCTCGTCGCCTTCCTCGTCGCCGTCTTCGTCTTCGGCATGCCGGGCGGCATCGCCGGGCGCGCCACGTTGCTCGGCATCCTCTCCGGCCTGTTCCCGATCGGCTGGATCGTGCTGAACATCATCTTCCTCTACCGGCTGACGGTGGTGAACGGCTCCTTCGAGATCCTGCAACGCTCCATCGGCGGCATTACCGAGGACCGGCGGCTGCAACTGCTGCTGATCGCCTTCGCCTTCGGCGCCTTCTTCGAGGGCGCGGCTGGCTTCGGCACGCCGGTCGCGGTCACCGCGGCGCTGCTGATCGGCCTGGGCTTCTCGCCGCTCGCCGCCTCCGGCCTGTCGCTGATCGCCAACACCGCGCCGGTGGCCTTCGGCGCGCTGGGCACGCCGGTCATCGCGCTGGCCGGCGTCACCGGGCTCGATGTCTACACCCTCTCGGCGATGATCGGGCGCCAGCTGCCCTTCTTCTCGGTCCTGGTGCCCTTCTGGCTGATCTGGGCCTTCGCCGGCTGGCGGGGGATGATCGAGATCTGGCCCGCCATCCTGGTCACCGGCGTCTCCTTCGCCGTGCCGCAGTTCCTCGTCTCGAACTACCACGGCCCCTATCTGGTGGACGTGATCGCGGCGCTGGTCTCGATGGCCTGTCTGGTCGGCTTCATGCGCGTCTGGCAGCCGAAGCGGATCTGGCGCGATCCCTCGCTGCGCGGCCGGGCGGAAGCCGATGTGGCGGCCAAGGCGGCGGCGCGCGGCACCGCCCCCGCCGCGGCCCGCACCGGCCATGGGGGCGAGATGATGGACGCCCCGCCCGTGGCGCGCATGACGCCGGGCGGCGCGGCGGCGGAGGACCGCGGCGCGGTGCTGCGCTCCTGGATGCCCTGGCTGATCCTGACGGTCTTCGTCTTCATCTGGGGCCTGCAGACCACGCGCAACCTGCTGAACGGCCTCTGGTCGGCCAGCTTCCCGATCGAGGGGCTGCACCGCATGGTGGTGAAGGTGCCGCCCGTCGTCGCCGAGCCGGTGCCGGAGGGCGCGGTCTTCGCCTTCGGCCTGCTGTCGATGACCGGCACCGGCATCCTCGCCGCCGCCGTGCTGGGCGGGCTGCTGATGGGCTTCTCGCCGCTGGCGCTGATCCGCGAGTATGGCAGCACCATCTGGCGGGTCCGCTACTCGCTGATCACCATCGCCGCCATGCTCGGCCTCGGCTACCTGACGCGCTATTCGGGGCTGGACGCGACGATGGGCCTCGCCTTCGCCAATACCGGCGTGTTCTACCCGTTGTTCGGCACGCTGCTCGGCTGGCTCGGCGTGGCCCTGACCGGCTCCGACACCGCCTCGAACGTGCTGTTCGGCGGCCTGCAGAAGATCACGGCGGAACAGCTCGGCCTCTCGCCGGTGCTGATGGCCTCGGCCAATTCATCGGGCGGCGTGATGGGCAAGATGATCGATGCCCAGAGCATCGTCGTCGCCTCCACCGCCACCAACTGGTTCGGCCATGAGGGCGACATCCTGCGCTACGTCTTCTTCCACTCCATCGCGCTGGCGGTGCTGGTCGGGCTGCTGGTGACGCTCCAGGCCTATGTGCCGCCCTTCACCGCGATGGTGCTGCATTAAGGCCGGCGGCCGGCGGGAGGGATCCTCCCCCGGCCGCGCCGCCCCGATCAGCCGCGCGAGAGGCGGCTGATCGTCTCGCCGTTCAGCAGCATCTCGCCCGCGACCTTCTGCGGATTGACCAGCAGGCTCAGGATCGGGCAGGCCGCCTCGATGGCCTCGTGCAGCGCGCGCAGCGTCTCGGGCGGCGCGGTGGATTCGAGGCGCAGCCGGTAGCGGATGTTGTGCGGGTGCAGCGGACCGCTCGGCGTCGCCGTCTCGCCCACGGGCGGATGCTGGTCCGCCTCGACCTCCACCTCCACCGCGTCGAGCGGCACCTCGCGCAGCGCCGCCTGGATCAGGGTGATATGCGTGATGCAGGAGCCGAGCACGCCGAGCTGCATCTCCGGCGAGCCCGGGCCGAGGTCGTAGCCGGCGAGATCCGGCTTGCTGTCGCTGATGATCTGGAAGTCGCGGATGCGGATCTCGCGGATGCCGCTGCGCCCCATGGCGCGCACCCGCGCCTTCACCGCGACCGGGCGCGGATCGGCTTCCGCCGCCTTCTGCCTGGCCAGGACGGCGAGGCGCTTCTGCGCCAGATACTCGTTCAGATCAGTCATGGAGTTCTCCCAGGGACCGGCGACCGCCGAGTTCGCGGACGGTGCAGCCTCGCAAGCGGGCGGGGGGCTGTCCAGCGAGGCGAAGCTGGCATCTGAAATCTGCTATTGCAGTTTCAGGCCACGACACCTAAATCTTCCCGCATGCTTCCCCCCGTCGCCGGCCTGCCGCCCCTGACCGCCGAGGATGTCCTCTCCCTGGCCGAGCGCGCCTATCGCCGCCTGCGCGACGCCATCGTGGACGGCAGCCTGCCCGGCGGCGAGCGCGTCTCGGAGCGCTCCCTCGCCCAGTCCCTCGGCATCTCCGCCCAGCCGGTGCGGGAGGCGCTGGGGCGGCTGGAGGCCGAGGGGATGGTCGTCACCCTGCCGCGGCGCGGCACGCTGGTCGTCGAGTTCACCCCGGAGCGGCTGGCCGAGATGGGGCTGATCCGCGTCGCCCTCGAAGGCACCGCCGCCGGCCTCGCCGCCCGTCGGGCCGGGCCGGCGGAGGTCGCCGCCCTGGAGGAGCAGCTCGCCCGCATGCGCGGCCTGAGCCGGGACGGGGCCGCGGCCATCGCCCTGCTGGCCGAGGCCAATGAGCGGTTCCATGAGCTGATCAACGGCATGACCGCCAATGCCTTCCTGCTGCGCTCGCTCGAGGCGCTGCGGGCCTACGACCATTTCGGCCGGCTGCGCGCGCTGCGCGCCACGCCGCAGGAGCCGCGTCGCGCCTGGCGCGAGCATGCCGGCATCGTCGCCGCCATCCGCCGCCGCGACCCGGCCGCGGCCGAGGCGCGCATGCGGGCGCATATCCACCGCTCCCTGGAGGCCAGCGGCATCCTCGACGCGCTCGTCGCCGAGGCCTCCGGGACACCCATCGACAAGGGAACACCCCGATGACCCAGGACCACGCGCGGCTCGGCGCCGCGCTCGGCGGCATCTCCGGCATCCTCGTCACCCCCTTCGACGACGAGGACCGGCTCGCCCCCGCCCGGCTGCGGCCGGTGGTGGAGCGCGCCATCGGCGCCGGGGTGCATGTGCTGGTGGCCAATGGCAACACCAGCGAGTTCTACGGCCTGACCACGGCCGAGGCGGAGCGCATGGTGCATGTCGCCGCCGAGCAGGTGGGCGGGCGCGTGCCGCTGCTGGCCGGCATCGGCCGCTCGGTCCATGACGCCGTGGCGCTGACCCGCGCCTCGAGGGCCGCCGGCGCCAGCGCGCTGATGGTGCACCAGCCGCCCGACCCCTTCGTCTCGCCGCGCGGCGTGGTGGCCTATGTCGAGCGCGTAGCCGAGGCCGGCCAGGGCCTGCCGGTCGTGCTCTATCTGCGCAACGACGGCATCGGCCAGGACGCCATCCTGAAGCTCTGCCAGGTGCCGGGCGTGGTCGGCGTGAAATGGGCGGCGCCCTCGCCGCTGCGCCTGGGCGAGATGATCCGCGCCACCCGCGGCATGGGCATCGCCTGGGTCGGCGGCCTGGCCGAGACCTGGGCGCCGCCCTTCTACGCCGTCGGCGCGCGGGGCTACACCTCCGGCCTGATCAATGTCTGGCCGGAGCACTCGGTCGCCATCCACGCCGCGCTCGCCGCCGGCGACTACGAGACGGCGGCCGCGCTGATCGAGACCATGTCCGCCTTCGAGGCGCTGCGGGCCGAGGAGCAGAACGGCACCAATGTCTCGGTCGTGAAGGCGGCGCTGCGCATGATGGGCGATGATTGCGGCGCCACCCGCCCGCCCTCCGCCTGGCCGCTGACGCCGCGCGCCGAGGCGGAGTTGCGTGGGCGCCTCGGCGAATGGGGGCTGCTGCGCGCCACCGCCGCCGCATGAAGCCGGAGGGGGGCACCCGCCCCCCCCGGGCGCGCCACGACGTCCAAGCACAGAACAAACGGAACAAGAGGCCAAAGACCATGAGGATCGCCCGCCGCACCGCGCTGATGGCCCCGCTGGGCCTGCTCGCCCCGCCGCTCCGCGCCGCCGAGGCCGCCTGGCCCCGGCAGACCGTGCGCATCATCGTGCCCTATACCCCCGGCGGCGCCTCCGACATCGCCGCGCGCCTGCTGGCGGAGAAGCTGACGCCGCTCTGGAAGCAGTCGGTGGTGGTGGAGAACCGCACCGGCGCCAACGGCATCGTCGGCAGCGACGCCGTGGCCAAGGCGCCGGCCGACGGCCACACGCTGGGCTTCGTCTCGGTCAACCACGCGGTGAATGCCGCGCTCTACACCACCCCCTTCGACACGCTGCAGGACTTCTCCGTCCTCACGGTCATCTACTCCGTGCCGCTGGTGCTGGTGGCGGCGCCGGACTTTCCCGCCGCCACGGTGCGGGAGCTGATGGCGATGGTGAAGGCGAAGCCGGGCGAGGTCACCTTCGCCAATACCGGCGGCGCCGTGCACCTGGCCGCCGAGATGTTCGCCCATCGCGTCGGCGCGCCGATGGTCAACGTGCCCTATCGCGGCTCCACCGCCGCGCATCCCGACCTGATCGGCCGCCGCGTCGACGTCATGTTCGACACCCTGCCCGCCGTGCTCGGCCATGTGCAGGGCGGCAAGCTGAAGGCCATCGCCACCACCGCCGCGCAGCGCGTGCCGGCGCTGCCCGACCTGCCCACCGTGGCGGAGAGCGGCCTGCCCGGCTTCGAGGCGGCCACCTGGGGCGCCATCATCGCGCCCGCCGGCCTGCCGGGGCCCATCGCCACGAAGATCGCCACGGATGCCGCCGCGCAGCTCAAGGTGGACAGTGTCCGCGAGCGCTTCGCCGCGCTCGGCGCCACGCCGGTCGGCAGCACGCCGGAGCAGGCCCAGGCCTTCGTCCGCGCCGAGCTGGCCAAGTGGCAGGAGGTGGTGACGCAGGCCGGGATCGAGAAGCAGTAGCGGCGGGCGTTCAGGCGGCCGTGTCGCGGCCCGGCCGCATCGCCTCCCGCGCCGCGGCCAGCGAGGTGGCCGCCTCCGGCCGGGGCCGGCGGCGCGCCGCGCCCATGCGGGCGGCGAGCAGCAGCGCATTGCGGGCGGCGCCCGGATGCGCGACGCCCTGGCCGGCGATCTCATAGGCCGTGCCATGCGCGGGCGTGCAGATCGGGAAGGGGAAGCCGCCCAGCAGGGTCACGCCCTGCTCGAAGCCGATCAGCTTCATGGCGATCTGCCCCTGGTCATGGAACATGGTGAGCACGGCGTCGAAGTCGCCGCGCCGGGCGCGCAGGAACACGGTGTCGGAGGGGAAGGGCCCGTCGCAGGCGATGCCCGCCGCCTTGGCCTCCTCCACCGCCGGACCGATGATATCGATCTCCTCGCGTCCGAAATTGCCGCCATCGCCGGCATGCGGATTGAGCGCGGCGACGGCGATGCGCGGCCGCGCCAGGCCGGAATCGCGCAGGGCCTGGTCGGTCAGGGTCAGGTTGTCGAGGATGGCCCCGCGGGTGATCAGCGGCGCCACGCCGGAGAGCGGCACGTGCGAGGTGACGCGGGCATTCCACAGCCCCTCCAGCACGTTGAACTCCTTGGCCTGTTCCTCGAAGCCGATGAACCGCGCCGTGAAGGCGATCTCGTCGTCGTAATCCGGCACGGCGAGCCGCATCGCCGCCTTGTTGAAGGGCGTGAAGGCCACGGCATCGGCCTCGCCCCGCGCGGCCAGTGCCAGGGCATGGCGGTAGTTCCCGGCGGCGAAGCGGCCGCCGGCCTCGCTGATCCTGCCGCGCGCGACCGTCGCCGGATCCAGCGTGCCGAGGTCGATCAGCACCGGGCGCGACAGGTCGCGCGGCAGCGGCGCCTCGGGCGCGATGACGGCGATGTCGGGAGTGACGCCGGCGATGCGCGCGCCGTCCTCCAGCACCCTGCGGTCCCCGATGACGATCAGCCCGGCGGCGCGCAGCACCTCGGGATCGGCCAGGACGCGGGCGGTCAGCTCGGGGCTGATGCCGGCCGGGTCGCCCATGGCCAGGGCGATGACGGGCCGGTCGGCGGGGTCGTGCGGGCTTTCCGCCATGGCGGCTTCTCCCTGGTTCTGGCGCTTTCCCGAAGTCTCCGCCCTGGCCGCGGAATGGCAAGGGGAAATCCCGCCCGCCCGCTCACGCCAGCTCGGCGCCACGCTTCTCCGGGATCAGCCTCCACATCGCCAGGATGTCCAGCAGGTAGAGCACGGCCAGCAGCGCGATGGCGGTCTGGAATCCCCAGGCGGCGGCCACGGCGCCCACCACCAGCGGGCCGAAGCCGCCGACCGCGCGGCCGATGTTGAACAGCACGTTCTGCGCCGTGGCGCGCGCCGCCGTCGGGTAGAGCTCGCTCATCAGCGCGCCGTAGCCACCCAGCATGCCGTTGACGAAGAAGCCCATCACGGCGCCGCCGATCAGCAGCGCCATGGGGTCCGTCAGCCCGGCATAGACCACGACCATGACGGCCGCGCCCAGCATCCAGCCGAAGAAGGCGGGCTTGCGGCCGACGCGGTCGGCCACATGGCCGAAGGCGTAGATGCCGGCGGCCATGCCGAGGATGGTCACCGCCGTCCAGGTCGCCGACTGCGTCAGCCCGAAGCCGAAGCGGCTCGACAGGTAGTTCGGCAGCCAGATCATCACGCCGTAGTAGCCGAAGTTCTGCACCGAGCAGAGGATGACCATGCCGATGCTGCGCCGCGTCGTCTCGCGGTCGGCCACCAGCAGCCGCAGCGAGGAGCGCGCCTGGCCGGGGCGTGCCGCGCGGGCGACGAAGACCTCCGGCTCGTGCAGGTTCTTGCGGATGAAATAGGCGGCGAAGGCGGGCAGCAGGCCGATGATGAACATGCCGCGCCAGCCGATCGAGGGCAGCAGCAGCGGCGTCAGGAGCGCCGCCGCCAGCACGCCCGCCTGCCAGCCGAGGCCGACATAGGAGGAGGCGCGCGCGCGCTTGCTGGCCGGCCAGGCCTCGGCCACCAGCGCCATGCCGATGCCGAACTCGCCGCCCAGCCCGATGCCGGCGATGGTGCGGTAGATCAGCAGGTCCCAGTAGCCCTGGGCGAAGGCGCAGAGGCCGGTGAAGACGGCGAAGAGCACGATGGTCCAGGTCAGCACCCGCACGCGCCCGAGCCGGTCCGACAGCATGCCGAAGCCGATGCCGCCGATCACCGCGCCGACCAGCGTCGCCGTCACCAGCGAGGCCGCCTGCGCCTGGCTGAGCCCGAGATCGGCCGAGATGGCGCGCAGCATGAAGCCCAGGATCAGCAGGTCGAAGCCATCCATGGCATAGCCCAGGGTGGAGCCCGCCAGGGCCTTCCAGCCGGCCGGCGTGACCTGATCCGGATCGGCCGGCCGGGTCGGGGGAAAGGATGGCTCTGCCATGCGGGACCTCTGCTGCTCTGCGTCGCGGCGGACCGGCTCGCGCACCGGCCGCGCCGCCCTGCTATCACGAAGCGTCGGTGGGTGCAGGCCCCCGGCGCGGCCGGGCCGGATGGCGGAGGGGCCGCCTCGGCGCCGGGGGTCGCCAAGCAGGCGTCAGGCGAACTGCCCGCGCAGGAAGCCCAGCGCCGGCAGCGGCTGCCAGCGGCGGGGCAGCTCGGCGCGGCGGATGGCCGCGACGGTATAGACCGGCACCGGCATGCTGGAGCTGCGCAGGAAGCTCGCATAGGCCTGCACCTGCTGCTCGCGCCAGTTGCGATCGGCATCGGCGGCGGCGCGGCTGGCGAAGATCTCCGCGACACGGCGGCGGCGGCCGAGCGTGGCGACGACGGCCCAGAGCTTGTCGTCCCGTGCCCGGCTCAGGCTGACCACCCGCTCGGAGGCCCGTTCGGTGGACAGATCCCGGCCCGGCTCGTTCATGCAGGAGATCCTCTCATCCCGCGTCAGCATAGGGGAGGGCGATGGCGGCGCGCATCCCGGGAATCGCATCGCCGCGCCGGCCCTGGCCGCGGCGGCCCCGCCGCTCACCGCAAGTTCACCGCGCCGGGCGGGTGCCGCGCCGCCGCACGCGCCGGTTGCGGCGCCGCCGGAGTGACCTCAAACTTCGCCGGAAGACAGGAGGACCGCCATGCCTGTACGCCGCGCCCTGCTCGCCCTCGCCCTGGCCGCCCCGCCGGCCGCCCTGGCGCCGCGCGCCGCCCGCGCCATGCCGGGGGGCCATGCCGCGGACTGGCCGGAAAGCCCGGTGCGGCTGATCCTCCCCGACAGCCCCGGCAGCGGCAACGACACCACGGCGCGGCTCATCGCGCCCGAGCTGGAGGCCCTGCTCGGCCAGCCCTTCGTGATCGAGAACCGCGGCGGGGCCGGCGGGCGCATCGGTGTCGAGGCCGCCTGGAAGGCGGCGCCGGACGGCTACAGCTTCCTCTTCGGCAATGCCGGCTCCAACGGCATCAACGCCGCGATCTACCGCAACCTGCCCTATGACCTCGCCAGCGCCTTCGAGCCGGTGTCGCTGCTGGTGCAGGGGCCGAACGTGCTGGTGGTCAACCAGCGGCTGCTGCCGGCGCGCGACCTGCCGGCGCTGATCGCCATGCTGCGCACCGCGCCCGGCTCGCTGAACTATGCCTCCGGCGGCATCGGCTCCTCGGCGCATATGTCGATGGAGCTGTTCAAGGCCCGCGCCGGGCTCGACATCCTGCACATCCCCTATCGCGGCACGCCGGCCATGGCGCAGTCGGTCATCGCCGGCGACACCGCGCTGATGTTCGCCAACCTTGTCAATGTCATGCCCTATATCGAGCGGGGCGAGGTGCGCGCCATCGCCGTCACCGCGCGCGCGCCGGTGCCGGAACTGCCCGGCGTGCCGGCGGTGGCGGAGGTGCTGCCCGGCTTCGAGACCCTGGCCTGGAACGGCATCCTGGCGCCGCCCGGCACGCCGGAGCCGATTCGCGACCGGCTGCTGGCCGCGCTGGTGACGCTGCGGACGTCGGAGCCTCTGCGCGGGCGCATCCGCCGCCTGGGCGGGCAGCTCGTCATCTCGCCGCCGGAGGTCTTCGCGGAGCGCATCGCTTCGGATATCCGGCAATGGAAGCAACTGGCCGGACAGGCCGGCATCCAGGCGGAGTGACGGGCATGCGGATCACCGCCGCCGAGATGCTGGGCGTCCGGGTGACGCCCCGGACCAACTGGTGCTTCCTGCTGATCCGCACCGATGCCGGCCTCACCGGCCTCGGCGAATGCACGCTGTCGGGCGAGGAGGCGGGGCTCGCCGCCGAGGCGGCGCGGCTCGGCGCCCGCGTCGCCGGCGAGGACCCGCTGCTGCGCAACCGGCTCTGCCCGGCGCCGCCGCACGCCCCCGGCGGGCTGGTGGCGCAGACCGTGCACAGCGCCTTCGAGGCGGCGCTCTGGGACATCGCCGGGCAGGCCCAGGGCGCGCCGGTCCATCGACTCCTGGGCGGCGCGCTGCGCGACCGGATCACGCTCTACGCCAACATCAACCGCGGCGCCTCCCCGCGCACGCCGGAGGGCTTCGCCGCCGCCGCCCGCCGCGCCGTGGCTGAGGGCTTCCTGGCGGTGAAGCTCGCCCCTTTCGAGCCGCTGATCTGGCTCGACGCCGGCGGCGAGGCGCGGGCGCAGCGCGCCGCCTATGCCGAGGGGCTGGCGCGCATCGCCGCCGTGCGCGCGGCGGTGGGGCCGGATGTCGAGGTCATGGTGGACGCGCACTGGCGCTTCTCGCCGGGCGGCGCGGCGGCGCTGCTGCGCGACGTCGCGCCCTTCGGCCTGTTCTGGCTCGAATGCCCGGTCGCCGAGGCCAACCTGCCCGAGATCCGGCGCCTGCGCGGCATGGCCAATGAGCGCGGCATGCGGCTCGCCGGGGCGGAGACGCTGAGCGGCCTCGGCGCCTACCGCCGCATGATCGAGGCGGGCTGCTACGACGTGCTGATGCCCGACATCAAGCATGCCGGCGGGCATGAGGAGATCCGCCGCATCGCTGCCCTGGCGGAGACAGCCGGGATCGAGGTCGCGCCGCACAATCCGACCGGGCCGGTCTGCCACGCGCATTCCCTGCATCTCTGCGCCGTGCTGCCGAACCTGCTCTGGCTCGAGGTGCAGTACGGCGAGACGGAGCGCTTCTTCAGCCTGGTCGAGGGCGGCGCGGCGCTCGCCTTCCGCCAGGGCGCGGCGGCGGCGCCCGACCAGCCCGGGCTCGGCGTCGCGCTGGACGAGGCCGCCGCCCGGGCCTCGCCCTGGCAGCCGCAGCCCCGCCCCTGGCTCGATCCGCGGCTCGGCTGAACGGCGGGCCCGCTTCCTGTTGCGGCAGCCCCGCTTTCGTGACACTTCCATGACAAGCACGAAAAACGGGAGATCGTCATGCAGCGTCGCAGCTTCGTTCTGGCCTCCACGCTCGGCCTGTCCGGCGCCCTGCTGGCGCCGGGCGCGCGGGCGCAGGCCGGCAAGGTCACGGTCGTCACCTCCTTCTCCAAGGATGTCACCGACCCCTTCAAGGCCGCCTTCGAGAAGGCCATGCCGGGCGTGACGCTCGACGTGCAGAACCGCAACACCAATGCCGGCGTGAAGTACCTGGAGGAGACGCGGGGCAACAACCAGGTGGACGTCTTCTGGGCCTCGGCGCCCGATGCCTTCGAGGTGCTGAAGTCGAAGGGGCTGCTGCAGCGCTACACGCCGAAGGCGACCGGCATCGCGCCGCGCGTGGGCTCCATGCCGACCAACGATCCCGACGGCCAGTACTTCGGCTTCGCCGCCTCGGGCTACGGCATCATGTGGAACGAGCGCTACGCCCGCGCCAACCGCCTGCCGGCGCCGAAGGAATGGGGCGACCTGGCGCTGCCGGTGTTCCACGACCATGTCGCCATCGCCGCGCCCTCGCGCTCCGGCACCACGCACCTGACCATCGAGACCATGCTGCAGGGCGATGGCTGGGATCAGGGCTGGCGCCTCCTGAAGGCCATGGCCGGCAATTTCCGCACCATCACCGAGCGGTCCTTCGGCGTGCCCGAGGCGGTGAATTCGGGGCAGGTCGGCGTCGGGATCGTCATCGACTTCTTCGCCTTCTCGGCCCAGGCCTCGGGCTTCCCGGTGAAGTTCGTCTACCCGACCGTGACGACCATCGTGCCGGCCAATGTCGGCATCGTCGCCCGCGCGCCCAACACCGCGGGGGCGCAGGCCTTCGTCGAGTTCCTGCTCTCCCCCGCCGGCCAGGCGGTGCTGCTGGAGCCGGGCATCCGGCGCCTGCCGGTCAATCCGGAGATCTATGCCCAGGCGCCCGCGGACTATCCCAACCCCTTCAAGGACCCCTCGCTCGGCGCCCGCGTCCGCTTCGACGTCGATGTCTCCGAGAAGCGGACCGCCGTGGTGGACACGCTCTTCGACCAGCTCATCACCTTCCAGCTCGACGCGCTGAAGGGCGCGACCCGGGCCATCCAGGCCGCCGAGGCGGCGCTGGAGAAGAAGGACAATGCCGCGGCGCGGAGCCTGGTGCAGGAGGCGCGCGACCTGATCGCCGCCATGCCGGTGAGCGAGGCGGAGGCCAGCGGGCCGGCGGTGGCCGGCGCCTTTGGCGGCCAGCGCGCGGAAGGGCCGCGGCAGGCCGAGCTGGAACAGGCCTGGGCGGCCTTCGCGCGCGAGCGCTACGCCAGGGCGCGCGACAAGGCCCAGGAGGCGGCGCGCCTGGCCCGCTGACGCCCCGTGTCCGCCACCCTCTCCCGCCCGCGCGCCGGGCGGCGCGCCTTCACGCCGGGGCAGGCGGCGCTGGCCATCGCCATCGCCCTCTTTCTCGCGGCCTTCCTGATCCTTCCGGTGGCGACGGTGATGTATGTCGCCTTCACCGAGCCGGGCAGCGGTGCCTTCACCCTGGTGAACTTCTGGGACGCCTTCCGCACGGAACTTTTCGTGCGCTCCTTCCTCAACTCGCTCTATGTCTCGGCCGCCACGGTGCTGCTGGCCTCGCTCTTCGCCCTGCCGCTCGCCTACATCACCGTGCGCTTCCATTTCCGCGGCGCGCTGCTGATCCAGACGCTGGGCTTCCTGCCGCTGATCATGCCGCCCTTCGCCGGCGCCGTCGCCATGCAACTGCTCTTCGGCCGCAACGGCACGGTGAACCTGCTGCTCGGCGACTGGGCCGGCATCAACATCCCCTTCATGGAAGGCCTGAACGGCGTCGTCTTCGTGCAGGCGGTCCACTACTTCCCCTTCATCCTGGTCAACCTCTCGGCGGCGCTGCGCAACATCGACAGCGCCATGGAGGAGGCGGCGCAGAATCTCGGCTCCTCCGGCTTCCGCCTGTTCCGCCGCATCGTCTTCCCGCTGGCGCTGCCGGGCTATGTCGCGGGCGCCTCGCTGGTCTTCGTCAAGGTCTTCGACGACCTGGCGACGCCGCTGCTGCTGAACGTCAAGGAGATGCTGGCGCCGCAGGCCTATCTGCGCATCACCTCGATCGGCCTCGCGGATCCGATGGGCTATGTGATCAGCGTCGTGCTGATCGTCGTCTCGGTGCTGGCCATGTGGCTCTCGGCGCGCGCCATCCGGCGCGGCGACTACGCCACGGTGCAGCGCGGCGGCGGCGGCCTGGCGAGGCGCCGCCTCGGCCCCGGCCAGGCGGCGCTGGCCTATGGCACGGTCGGGCTGATCCTGGCGCTGGTGCTGGCGCCGCATCTCGGCCTGCTGCTGCTGTCGCTGGCCACCATCTGGTCCTTCAGCCCGCTGCCCGACGGCTTCACCCTGGCCCACTACGCCCGCGTCTTCAGCGACAGCTCGGCCTATATCTGGAACACGGTCACCTATGCCTCGCTGGCGGCGCTGATCGACGTCGTGCTCGGCACCGCCATCGCCTATCTGGTGCTGCGGACGCGGCTGGTCGGCCGCGAATGGCTGGACTGGACGGCGAGCGCCGCGCTCGCGGTGCCCGGCGTGGTGCTGGGCATCGGCTATCTGCGCAGCTTCTACGGCGTGACCCTGCCGGATGGCCGCCCGCTGGCCAGCCTCTGGCTCGTCATCGTCCTGGCGCTCGCCATCCGCCGCCTGCCCTACGCCCTGCGCGCCTGCCACGCCGCGCTGCAGCAGATCTCGGTCTCGCTGGAGGAGGCGGCGGAGAATCTCGGCGCCAGCAAGGGCCGCACCGTGCGCCGCATCGTCGTTCCCCTGATGGCCGGCGGCATCCTGGCCGGCTTCATCTCCAGCTTCGCGACGGCCGCCGTCGAGCTGTCCGCGACGCTGATGCTCGTGCAGTCCAATGCCGACGCCCCGCTGGCCTATGGCCTGTACGTCTTCATGCAATCCGCCGCCGGCCGGGGCCCGGGCGCGGCCCTCGGGGTGATCGCCGTGATCCTGGTCGGAGCCTGCACCTTCCTCTCGCATCTCGTCATCGAGCGCAGCCAGCGGACGCGCGGGAGGCAGGCATGACGCCCGGCCCGCGCGAGGAGGAGGCCGCCGCCCTCTCCGTCGCCGGCCAGGCGGCGGGGGTGCGGATCGAGGGGGTCAACCTCTCCTATGGCAGCAACCACGTCCTGAAGGATGTCGAGCTGGAGATCAGGCCCGGCGAGTTCTTCGCCTTCCTCGGCCCCTCCGGCTGCGGCAAGACGACGCTGCTGCGGCTGATCGCCGGCTTCAACCAGGCCGATACCGGCCGCGTCCTGGTCGGGGGGCGGGACATCTCGGCCCTGCCGCCCTGGAAGCGCGACATCGGCATGGTGTTCCAGTCCTACGCGCTCTGGCCGCATCTGAGCGTGCGGCAGAACGTCGCCTTCGGGCTCGAGGAGCGGCGCCTGCCCCGCGCCGAGATCGCTGCCCGAGTCGAGCAGGCGCTCGGGCTGGTGGGGCTCGCCCATCTCGCCGACCGCCGTCCCGCCGCCCTCTCGGGCGGCCAGCAGCAGCGCGTCGCGGTGGCGCGCACCATCGCCATCCGCCCGCGCCTGCTGCTGCTCGACGAGCCGCTCTCCAACCTCGACGCCAAGCTCCGCGTGCAGGTGCGGCGGGAGTTGCGCGACCTGCAGCGAAGCCTGGGCATGACGGCGATCTTCGTGACGCACGACCAGGAGGAGGCGAACACGGTCTGCGACCGCATCGCGGTGTTCCGCGAGGGCAGCGTGCAGCAGGTGGACACGCCGATGGCGCTCTACGCGCGGCCGGCGAACCTGTTCGTCGCCGGCTTCCTGGGCAGCGCCAACATCCTGGCGGGCACGCCGCGCGAGGGGCGGTTCGCGGTGGAGGGCGGGCCGGCGCTGCCGCTGCCGGCCGGGCTGCGCCCCCCGCCGGGCGCGCGGCTGATGTTCCGGCCGCAGGATGCGAGCCTGGCGCCGCCGCGGCCCGACAGCCTCCTGACCGGCACCGTGGCGCATCGCGAGTTCCTCGGGCCCGTCCTGCGCTACGGCGTGCGCGTCGGCGAGGCCGAGGTGCTGGTGGACATGCCCTTCAGCGGCGTCCCGCGGCTGCACGAGGTGGGCGACACCGTCGCCATCACCGTCGATCTCGGCAGCGCGCACTGGCTGACGGAGTAGCCCCCGCCTCACCCGGCGCGGGCGGCGACGGCGCGCGCCCGCGCCAGCAGCGCCTCGGCGCGGCGGACGATCGGGATGTCGATCATTTTGCCGTCGATGGCGAAGGAGCCGCGTCCCTGCGCCGCCGCCTCCCGGTCCAGCGCCACGATCCGCTCCGCCTCCGCCACCCGGGCGGGCGAGGGGCTGAAGCCGGCGTTCAGCACCGGCACCTGCGAGGGGTGGATGGCCGAGGCGCCGACGAAGCCGAAGGCGGCGGAGCGGCGCACCACCCGCTCATAGGCGGCGAGGTCGGAATAGTCGGCCACGGTGCTGATGGTGCCGAGCGGCATCAGGCCGGCGGCCGTGGCCGCCTGCAGGATCTGCTGCTTGGGCATCAGCAGCACCTCCTCCGAGGGCTCGCCGCCGATCGCTGTGGCGTAGTCCTCAGCGCCGAGGGAGAGGCCCACCAGCCGCGGCGTGGCGCGGGCGATGTCATGCGCGCGCGACAGCGGCCCCGGCGCCTCGATCAGCGCGACGAAGCGGATGCCCCCCGCCGGCAGGCCGCGCGCCTGCTCCAGGCGGGATACCAGATCGTCAAGCAGGCGCAGATGGTCCGCGCCCTCCACCTTGGTCACCATGATGGCGGCGACACCGGGGATGACGGCCGCCTCCAGGTCGCGCACGGCATCCTCGAGCGGCTGGTTGATGCGCACCAGGATATCCGCGCGCGCCTCGCGCCGCAGCCGCGCCACGGCGGCCTCCACCCGGCGGCGGGCCTCCGGCTTGTCGGCGGGGGCGATGCTGTCCTCCAGGTCGAGCTGGATGGCATCGGCGCCGCGCTCGTGCGCGCGGGCCAGGAAGCGCTCCACGTTCACCGGCACGAACAGGCCGGAGCGCCAGACGGGATGCGGGGTCATGCCGTCACCACCAGGCCGGAGGCCGCCGCCGCCGCGATCTCGTCCGGCGAGAAGCCCTGCGCCGCCAGGATGTCGCGGCTGTGCTGGCCGAGGCGCGGCGCCGGTGCGCGGATCGCGCCGGGCGTGCCGGAGAGGCGCGCGGGAACGGCATGCATCGGAAAGCTCCCCATGTCCTCGTCCGGATACTCGGCCAGCAGGGCACGCGCCCGCACGTGCCGGTCGCCCATGACGCGGACGATGTCGTTCACCGGGCCGATGGTGACCTCGGCGGCTTCGAAGAAGGCCACGTTCTCCTCCAGTGTCCTGCGTGCGATGAAAGCGCCGATGATGGCGTCCAGCTCCTCGCCATGCGCCACGCGCTGCTCGTTGGTGCGGAAGCGCGGATCGTCGATGAGGTCGCCGCGCCCGATGGAGCGCAGCACCCGCTCCGCCATGCCCTGGGTGGAGGCGGAGAGGCAGACCCAGCCGTCATCCCTGGTGCGGTAGACATTGCGCGGCGCGGCGCCGGTGGAGCGGCTGCCGGTGCGCGGCTTGGTCTTGCCGGTGAGGCGGTAGTTCGCCGCCTGCGGGCCGAGCGCGGTGAAGAGCGGGTCGAGCAGCGGCAGGTCGATCACCTGGCCCTGGCCGCCGCGCATCTCCACCTCGCGCAGTGCCGCCATCGCGGCGAAGGCGCCGGTCAGCCCGGCGATGGTGTCGGCGAGATACATCGGCGGCAGCACCGGCTCGCGGTCGGCGAAGCCGTTCATCTCGGCGAAGCCGGTGAAGCCCTCGACCAGCGTGCCGAAGCCGGGCCGGCGGGAATAGGGCCCGTCCTGCCCCCAGCCGGAGATGCGGACGATGATGAGCCGGGGCTCCAGCCGGAGCAGCTCCTCCGGCGCCAGGCCCATCGCCTCCAGCGTGCCGGGGCGGAAGCTCTCGACCAGCATCGCCGCGCCGGGGACGAGGCGGCGGATCAGCGGGATCGCCTCCCCGTGGCGGAAGTCGATGCAGAGGCTGCGCTTGCCGCGGCCATGCACCTTCCAGGCGGTCTCGACACCGCGCACGCGCCAGCCGCGCAGCGTGTCGCCATCGCGCGGCTCCACCTTGTCCACCGTGGCGCCGAAATCCGCCAGGTGCTGCGTCAGCGTGTTGCCGGCGACGAGGCGGGAGAGGTCCAGCACCCGCACGCCCTGCAGCGGGCCGGTCGCCTCCGGCGTGTAGTCGGCGCGCGGCAGGCCGCCGCCCCGCGTGGTCTCAAGCGGCGACATCGGCGCCTCCCCGGAACAGGATGCCGCCCGCATGGGGCAGCCAGAGATCGAGCGTGTCCCCGGCCGGGGGCGTGCGCGCCTCCAGCCGGATGGCGGCGCCGGCGAGGTCGAGCCCCACCTGCCATTGCCCGCCGACATAGGAGCGACTGGTGATGCGCGTCGCCAGCACCGAGCCCTCCCCCGGGCCCTCTCCTGGGCCCTCCCCCGCCCCGGCGCCCGGCGTCGCCACGCGCATCTGCTCGGGGCGATAGGCCAGGGTGACGCGCTCGCCGGCGGCGGCGGCGCGCCCGGCCACCGTCTCCAGCCGCTGCCCGTCGGCCAGTTCCAGGACGGCGCGGCCGCCGGCCGGGACGGCGCCGACCACGCGGGCGGGCAGGAAGTTGGTGGTGCCGATGAAGTCGGCGACGAAGGGATCGGCCGGCTGCTCGTAGATCTGCTGCGGCGCGCCGATCTGCGCGATGTGCCCGCCATTCATCACCACGATGCGGTCCGAGAGCGAGAGCGCCTCGATCTGGTCATGGGTGACATAGATGGTGGTGAGGCCGAGCCGGGTGCGCAGCTCGGCCAGCCAGGCGCGGGCGCGGTCGCGCAGCTTGGCGTCGAGGTTGGAGAGCGGCTCGTCGAGCAGCAGGATGGCCGGGCGATAGACCAGGGTGCGGGCCAGCGCCACGCGCTGCTGCTGCCCGCCCGACAGCTCGTGCGGGTAGCGCGCGGCGTAGCGCTCCATCTCGACCAGCGCCAGCACCTCCTCGATGCGGCGCCGACGCTCGGCGGCGGGAACCTTGCGCAGCGTCAGGGGGAAGGCGACGTTGTCGGCCACCGTCATGTGAGGCCAGAGCGCGTAGCTCTGGAAGACAAGACCGCAGTTGCGCGCCTCCGGCGGCAGGTAGATCCCCTTCGCGGCGTCGAAATAGACCCTGTCGCCCACCTGGATGCGTCCGCCATCGGCGCGGTCGAGCCCGGCCACGGCGGCGAGGGTGGTGGACTTGCCGCAGCCCGAGGGGCCGAGCAGGGTGACGAACTCGCCATCCGCCACGTGCAGGTCGACCCCCTCGACGGCGGTGACGCCGCCGAAGCGCTTGGTCAGGCCCTGGATGGTCAGGTCAGCCATGCAGCTTCACTCCGAAGATGCCGCGCACCGCGGCGATGCAGACGGCGATGACCGCGACCTGGATGGTGGCCAGCGCGGCGACGAGGCCGACCTCGCCCTGCACCCAGAGTTGCAGCAGGGCCGTGCCGATCACCTCGCTGCCCGGGGCGAAGAGGAAGATCGCCGTGGAATACTCCTTGAAGAAGGAGATGAAGAGGATGGTGAAGCAGCCGACCAGGGCCGGGCGCATCAGCGGCAGCAGGATGCTGCGGCTGGTCCGCCACCAGTCGGCCCCCTGCACCCGCGCCGCGCGGTCGAGATCCGGGCTGACCTGCAGCAGCATCGGCGCGACGGCGCCGAGCCCGGCCGGGATGAAGCGCATGGTGAAGGCGATGACCAGGATCCAGATGGAATTGCGCAGGAAGCCGAGTCCCGGCAGCAGCGCGAAGGCGTAGAAGAAGCCGATGCCGGCGACCACCCCCGGCACCGCGCGGGGGAACAGCGCCAGGTACTGCAGCGCGCCGCGGAAGCGGAACTCCGAGCGGTGCACCACGATGGCAATGAGGGCGATCAGCGCCGTGGCCAGCGCGCCGCCGACCAGGCTGACCACGAAGGAGTTCCAGACCGCGCGCGAATAGACGGGATACTCGAAGATCTGGGTGAAGTTGCCGGTGGTCAGCACCTCGCCGATCGGGATCATGGGCGAGAGGAAGGCGGTGAAGGCGCGCAGCACCAGCGTGCCGATCGGCGCGATGACGGTGGCCAGGATGTAGAGCGCGGCCAGCGCGAAGAGCGGCCAGCGCAGCCCGCCGAGGCGGAAGGGGCGCGGGCGCGAGGCCTTGCCGCCCAGTGTGATGAAACGGCGCGTATTGCCCAGCATCCGCCCCTGCAGCCAGACCAGGAAGCACACCACCACCAGCATCAGCGCCGCCGCCGTGGCGACGAGGCCGTGGTCCGGGCGCGGCGAGGAGACGCCGTTGTTGAACAGGAAGGTGGTGAGCACGGGGATGCCGGCGGGATCGCCGAAGATCAGCGGAATCGAGAGAAGCTCGAGCCCCACGGTGAAGTTCAGCACGGCACTGTAGGCGATGGCGGGCTTCATCAGCGGCAGCGTCACCCGCCAGAGGGTGCGCGCCGTGCCGGCGCCGGACACCCGCGCGGCCTCCTCCAGCGAGGGATCGGTGATGGTGGCGGAGGACAGGCAGTAGATATAGGCCAGCGGCGCCTGCGAGACACCGGCGATGACCGCCATGCCCCAGAGCGAATAGAGCGTCCAGGGCGCGTCGCCGAACAGCGACTGCCAGAGCAGGGTGACATAGCCCGAGGGGCCATAGACCGCGTACCAGCCGAAGGAGAGGACCAGCGCGGAGAGATAGAGCGGCCAGAGGAAGAACTCGCTCATCGCCCGCGCCAGCGGCAGGTCGGTGCGGCCGAACAGGATGGCGGCGAGCGTGCCCACGACCTGCGCCACCAGCGTCGTCAGCGCCGCCAGCAGCACGGTGTTCAGCAGCACCGTGCCGAAGCCCTCGGTGCGCGCCAGCCGCGCGAAGTTCGCCAGCGTCAGGTTGTACTCCGGCTCGTAGAGCGCGCCGTCCAGCACCGATTGCAGCAGCACGGGCAGGAGCGGCGCCGCCACCAGCACGAGCACCAGGATGGCGGTGCCGTACTGGATGGGAATGGCGCGCGGGATGGCCGGCTGCGCGGGCGGCGCGTCCGGCCGGTCGAGGGCCAGGCTCATCGGCTCAGCTCACGCCGTAGGCTTGCTTCCAGCGGTCCAGGAAGTGCTGGTATTCGCTGAGGATGGCCGGATTGTAGTCGATGAAGGCGATGTTCTGCTCGCCGCCCACGGCCTCGGTGATCGAGCTGTAGGTGTGGCGGATGCCCTCGCCGGGACGCACGTCGGGCCGGGCGGGGGTCAGGCCGCCACGGCCGAAGGCGCGCTGCCCCTCGTCCGAGGCGATGTAGTCCAACAGCAGCTTCGCCGCGTTGACGTTGCGCGCGCCCTTCGGAATGGCCATGCCGCGCAGGATCACGAGCTGCCCGTCGCCGATGAAGTTCCAGCCCAGCACACGCGCCCGCGCCGGGTCGTTCAGCCGGGGCCAGAAGGTGATGGCGGAGACGAACCAGCCGGCGACATACTCGCCGGAGGTGACCTTCTCCGTCATCGGCCCGCCGGAGCGTTCCCAGCGTGGCTGGGCGGGGGCGATCTGGCGGAACCATTCCCAGGCCCTGTCGCCGTGCTTCTGCACGAAGCCGAAATTGGCCGAGTAGCCGAAGCCGCCGAAATGCGCGCCGTAGCTGGTCAGCTTGTTGCGCCAGCGGCTGCGGTTCTCCACGGCCAGCTCGGTGAACTGCGCGAAGGTCTTCGGCTGCTGCGCCTCCGGCACCAGCATCTTGTTGAAGATGAAGACCAGCGGATCCGCCGAGACGGTATAGACACCGGGCCAGGGGCGCGACCAGGCGGGCCAGGCGGCGATCTCGGGCGATTCGTAGGGCATCACCTCGCCGCGTTGCTGGAACTCGATCCAGCCCGAGGGATCGGCGGTGGCGAGGAGGTCGGCGGTGCGGCTGTTGGTGCCACGCTCGGCCAGGTAGCGCTCGAACACCTCGCGCGAGTTGGGGAGATCCAGCGTCTCCACCTTCACCTTGGGATAGCGGCGGTTGAAGCCTTCCAGCACCGGCCGCCAGTTCTCGGCCGACATGATGGAATAGACCAGCAGGCTGCCCTCGCGCTCCGCTCCGGCGACCACCTCCTGGTAGCCCTGGGGATAGCCGGCCGGCGCTCCGGTGGCGCCCTGCGCCCGCAGGCCGGCGGGCAGCAGCAGGCCGGGCAGGGCTAGCGTGGCGCGGCGCCCGATCGAGGTCATTGGCGTGTCCTCCCTGACGGGGCCCGCCTCCCTGTGGAGGGGTTCACCCCGGCGCTCTTTGGCGCAATTATTGGCGCCAATATGCTAGGTCCCCTTTGACGATCCCCGCAATCCCTTTTCCACCACAGGACCGGACGATCATGGCCCGCCTGCCCCGCGCCCGCCGCCCGCTGGCCGCCGAGCTCGCCACCGCCATCCGCGGCGGCGCCTACCGCGCCGGCGAATGGCTGCGGCAGGTGGATCTGGAGGAGCGCTTCGGCGCCACGCGCTTCGACATCCGCGCTGCCCTGGCGGAGCTGGCGCTGCGCCAGACCGTCGAGCATGTGCCCAATCGCGGCTTCCGTGTCGCCACGCCCGACCGGCGGCGCATCGGCGAGATGCTGGAGGTGCGGGCGCTGCTGGAGGCGGAGGCCGCGCTCACCGCCCTGCCCCGGCTGGACGACGCCGCCTTGGCCCTGCTGGAGGCCAAGGCCGCCGCCTTCGAGCGGGCCATCGCCGAGGGCAGTCCGGCCAGCCAGAGCGCCACCAATCTCGACTTCCACGACACGCTCTACGGCTTCGCGCCGAACCGCGCGCTGGTGGAGCTGGCGCTGGAGGTGCGGGACCGGGCGCGGCTGTGGCCGCTGGTGCTCTGGCCCTCCATGCGGGCGCTGCGCCGCAGCGCCGAGGGGCATGGCGAGATCCTGACGGCCCTGCGCGGCGGCGACCCGGTGCGCGTCGCCGCCAGCGTGCGGTCCCATATCCTGGACTCGGCCGCCAATCAGCCGGACACGGAGGAGGAAGCGCGGCGCTGACCCGCCGGCTCAGCCAGCCGTGCCCGCCGGCGGCAGCAGGCCGCCGATCAGCCGCAGGCCGGCCCGCTCCAGCGCATCGGCGGCCTCGGCGGCGCCGAGATAGGGCGCGGCGGCAAAGGCGCCCTCGATCAGCAGCAGCAGGGCGTCCCCCATCGTGTCCGGCTCCGCCGCGCCGGCCTCGGCGCAGATCCGCCGCAGGTCGCACCGCACCTTCTGCTTGTAGGCATCCGTCACCTGCCGCGCCGGGTGCTGCGGGTCGGGGAATTCCACGATCGCCATGCCCATCGGGCAGCCCCGGAAGCCGGGCTGCCGCAGCACCTCCACCGCCGCCCGCAGATAGGCGCGCGGCCGCTCCCGCGGCGGCGTCCCCGGCTCGACGGCCGTCTCGAACCAGCAGGAATCCTCGCTGCAATCGTCGCGCAGCACCTCGGCGATCAGCTCGTCCTTCGAGGGGAAGGCGCGGTAGAGGCTGATCTTGGTGGTGCCCGCGACGCGGCAGAGTTCCTCGACGCCGGTGGCGCGGATGCCCTGCCGGTAGAAGAGATCGCGCGCGACATCCCGCAATCTCTGCGCCGCCGGGCGGCGGTCCTCGTCCTTGTTGCGGGCCACGGTTCTCTCCTCACTCCTTCTTGCGCGGCGCGGCTGGAGAAGCATGTCCGCCGCGGGCTTGCAATGTGACCGACCGGTTCGTATCCATGTTACGAACCGGTCGGTATCATCCGGCCCTGGAGATAGGCAATGCCGACCCTCATCCGCAAGTCCCGTCCTCTCCGCGCCCTGCTGCTGGCCGCCCCGCTGGCCCTTCCCCTGCTGCTCCCCACCACAGCCGCCGCGCAGGACCCGCTCCCCACCGTCACCGTCGCCACGCCGCTGCGCCGCGACCTGACCGAATGGGAGGAGCACATCGCCCGCATCGAGCCCTCGGCGCGGGTGGAGCTGCGCCCCCGCGTCTCTGGCCTGGTCGAGGCGGTGCATTTCCGCGACGGGCAGGTCGTCCGGGCCGGGGATCTCCTCTTCACCCTCGACCGGCGCCCCTTCGAGATCGCGTTGCGCGATGCCGAGGCGGCACGGGATGGCGCCCGCGCCAGGCTGGCCCTGGCCCGGCAGGAGACCCGCCGCAGCCTGCCGCTGGTCGAGCGCCGCATCGCCCCCGAGGCGCAGCTCGACAGCCGCCGCGCCGCCGAGCGGCAGGCCGAGGCCGAGCTGGCCGGGGCGGAGGCGCGGGTGCGGCAGGCGGCGCTGGAGCTGGACTGGACCGAGGTGCGCGCGCCGCAATCCGGCCGCGCCTCGGACCGCCGCGTCGATGCCGGCAACCTGGTGCAGGCGGGCGGCACGCTGCTCACCACCATCCTGGCCCTCGATCCGGTCTATGCCAGCTTCGACATGAGCGAGGCGGACTATCTGCGCCTCGCCCGGCGCGGCGGGGCGCGGCCGGGTGCCGCCCCGCTGACCGTCGGCCTGCGCCTGGCCGACGAGGCGGAGTGGCCGCGCACCGGCCAGCTCGACTTCCTCGACAGCGAGCTGCGCCCCCGCTCCGGCACGCTGCGCGCCCGCGCCGTGCTGCCCAATCCCGACCTGCTGCTGACCCCGGGCGGCTTCGCGCGGCTGCGCCTGCCGGCCGGCCAGGGCGAGCGGCTGCTGGTGCCCGATGCCGCCATCGCCGCCGACCAGGCCAGCCGCGTCGTCATGACCGTCGCCGCCGATGGCACGGTCGTGGCCAAGCCGGTGGAGCTGGGCCCGGTGGTGGACGGGCTGCGCGTGGTGCGCGCGGGCCTCTCGCCGCAGGACCGGGTCATCACCGCCGGACTGCATCTGGCGCGGCCCGGCAGCCGCGTCAGCGCCGAGGCGGCCGGGCCAAACGGCCGCCTCGCCGCCATCCGCTGAGGAGCCGCGCCATGCGCTTCGCCCAGTTCTTCGTCGGCCGGCCGGTCTTCGCCGCCGTCATCTCGATCGCCATCCTGCTGATCGGCGCCATCGCCGCGACGCGGCTGCCGATCAGCGAGTATCCCGAGATCGCCCCGCCCACCGTGACCATCACGGCGCAGTATCCGGGCGCCTCCGCCGAGACCATCGCCAACACCGTGGCCTCGCCGATCGAGCAGGAGATCAACGGCGTCGAGGGCATGCTCTATGTCGGCTCCCAGGCGACCGGCGATGGCCGGCTCACCATCAACGTCGTCTTCCGCCAGGGCACCGACATCGATCAGGCGCAGGTGCTGGTGCAGAACCGCGTCGCCATCGCCGAGCCGCGTCTGCCGGCCGAGGTGCGCGCCCTCGGGCTCATCGTGAAGAAGGCCTCGCCCGACATCATGATGGTCGTCCATCTGGTCTCGCCCGACGGCTCGCGCAGCGACCAGTATCTCGCCAACTACGCCACCCTGGCCCTGAAGGACCGGCTGGCGCGGCTCGACGGCGTCGGCGACGTGCAGCTCTTCGGCGGCGGCGGCGACTATGCCATGCGGGTCTGGCTCGACCCGGCGCGCATCGCCGCGCGCGGCCTGACGCCGGGCGAGGTGGTCGCGGCGCTGCGCCGCGCCAATGTCCAGGTCGCCGCCGGCGGGCTCAACCACCCGCCCACGGGGGCCGGCGGCGGCGAGGCCTTCCAGCTCAACATCCAGGCGCTCGGCCGGCTGCGCGACGCGGCGGACTTCGCCGATATCGTGGTCGCGACGGAGGCCGGCGGCGCGCCGCTGCGGCTGCGCGACATCGCCCGCGTCGAGCTGGGCAGCCAGGACTACACGATGCGCGCCTATCTGAGCGGCACGAGCGCCGTCGCCATGCCGATCTTCCAGCGGCCCGGCTCCAATGCCCTGGCCACGGCGGCGGCGCTGAAGGCGACGCTGGCGCAGGCGGAGCGCGACTTCCCGCCCGGCGTCGCCTACCGCATCGTCTACGACACCACGCAGTTCATCGAGCAGTCGATGGAGGCGGTGCTGCACACCTTCGTCGAGGCCATCCTCCTCGTCGTGCTGGTGGTGATCCTGTTCCTGCAGTCCTGGCGCGCCTCGATCATCCCGCTGGCCGCCATCCCGGTCTCGATCATCGGCACCTTCGCCTTCATGGGCGCGCTCGGCATCTCGCTCAACAGCCTGTCCATGTTCGGGCTGATCCTGGCCATCGGCATCGTCGTGGACGACGCCATCGTCGTGGTCGAGAATGTGGAGCGGCACCTGGCGGCGGGGCTGGACCCGGTGACGGCGACGCGGCGCACCATGGACGAGGTCGGCTTCGCCCTGCTCGCCATCGCCCTCGTGCTCTGCGCCGTCTTCGTGCCGACGGCCTTCATCGAGGGGCTCTCCGGCGCCTTCTACCGCCAGTTCGCCGTGACCATCGCGGTGGCGACGCTGCTCTCCGCCCTGGTCTCGCTCACCCTCTCGCCGGCGCTGGCGGCGCTGCTGCTGCGGCCGCACGCACAGCACCCGCCCCGCGGCTGGCGACGGGTGCTGGGCGCGCCCTTCGGCCTGTTCTTCCGGGGCTTCAACCGCGCCTTCGACGCGCTGTCGCTCGGCTACGGGGCGCTGACGCGGCGGCTGGTGCGGGTCTCCGCCATCGTGCTGATCCTCTTCGCCGGCCTGCTGGCGCTGACCGGCCAGGTGGTGCGCACGACCCCCACCGGGCTGATCCCGCCGCTCGACCGCGGCTATCTCATCGCCGCCTTCCAGCTGCCGCCCGGCGCCACGCTGGACCGCACCGACAGGGTGATGCGCGCCGCCTCCGAGGCGGTGCTGAAGGTGCCGGGCGTGGCGGACACCGTCATGTTCACCGGCTTCGACGGCGCCACCTTCACCAACGCGCCGAACACCGGCGTGATCTTCGTCACGCTGCAGAGCTTCGAGAAGCGCGCGGAGGAGGGCATCGCCTATCCGGCGCTGATCGGCGCCGTGCAGGCCGCCATCGGCCGGCAGCGCGACGCGCTCGGCCTGGTCATCCCGCCGCCCTCGGTCTCCGGCATCGGCACCGGCGGCGGCTTCAAGCTCTATGTGCAGGATCACGGCGACCGCGGCGGCCACGCGCTGGAGGCGGTGACGCAGCGGGTGGTGGCGGCGGCGGCGGCGCGGCCCGAGATCGCCATGGCCTTCACCCTGTTCAGCACCGCGACGCCCTCGCTGCGCGCCGAGGTGGACCGCGGCAAGGCGGAGATGCTGGGCGTGCCGCTCGACCGCGTGTCCGAGACGCTGTCGATCTATCTCGGCTCCGCCTTCGTCAACGACTTCAACATCCTCGGCCGCACCTACCGCGTCACCGCCCAGGCCGAGGAGGCGCAGCGCCGCACCCCGCGCGACGTCGCCCTGCTGCGCGCCCGCAATGTCGATGGCGAGATGGTGCCGATCGGCGCCCTGGCGCGGCTGGAGCCGGATACCGGCCCCTATCGCGTGCCACGCTACAACCTGTTTCCGGCGGCCGAGGTGCAGGGTGCGGCGGCGCCGGGCTATTCCACCGGCCAGGCGATCGCGGCGATGCAGGCGGTGCTGGCCGAGACCCTGCCGCGGGGCTACGGCTACGAATGGACCGAGATCGCCCTGCAGGAGACGACCCAGGGCAATACCGCGCCCATCGCCTTCGGCCTCGCCGTGGTCTTCGTCTTCCTGCTGCTGGCGGCGCTCTACGAGAGCTGGCTGCTGCCGCTCGCGGTGGTGATGATCGCGCCGATGTCCGTGCTGGCGGCGCTGGCCGGCATCGCCTGGCGCGGGCTGGACAACAACGTGCTGGTGCAGATCGGGCTGGTCGTGCTCATCGGGCTGGCCGCCAAGAACGCCATCCTGATCGTCGAGTTCGCGCGGCAGGCGGAGCAGCAGGGGCTGGACCGCTGGGCGGCGGCGGCGGCGGCGGCGCGCACGCGGCTGCGGCCGATCCTGATGACCTCGCTGGCCTTCATCCTCGGCGTGCTGCCGCTCGCCATCGCCACCGGGGCGGGGGCGGAGATGCGGCAGAGCCTGGGCACGGCGGTCTTCGCCGGCATGCTGGGCGTGACGCTCTTCGGCCTGTTCTTCACCCCGGTCTTCTACGTGGTGGCGCGAGCCATGGCGCAGCGCCAGGGGCACGGGCAGGCGTCGGCCCGGGATGACGCCACCTCGGAAGGCCATGCCTGAAGGCGGAAGGGGGGGGGCCGGCCGGCGCTCCGGCCTCAGCTCACCCCCGGCTCCCGCGTCACCGCGTCCCGCAGGCGCAGGATCGCCCGCTGCAGCGCCCGCGCCTCCTCCTCGCCGCCGAAGCAGTGCCCCATCCAGGCCGGCTTCTCGCAGGCCTTGCCGCGCAGGGCGCGGCCGGCCGCCGTCAGGCGGATCCGCACCTGCCGCTCATCCGCCGCGTCGCGCTGCCGCTCGACCAGGCCGGCCGCCTGCAGCCGCTTGAGCAGCGGCGTCAGGGTGCTGCTCTCCAGGAAGAGGCGGTCGCCGATGGCGCCCACCGTCTGCCCGTCGGCGGACCACAGCACGACCATGACGAGGTACTGCGGATAGGTCAGGCCCAACCGGTCCAGCAGCGGCTTGTTGGCGCGCTGGATGGCATGCGCCGTGGAATGGATGGCGAAGCAGAGCAGTTCGTCGAGGTCCGGGGCATTCCCTTCGGGACTGTCCGGTTCGGGGGTGTCGTGCGGAGTCATGGCGGGGCTCCTGAGGGGGAAGGCTGCCAGGCATATAAGTCGTGCGCGACGTGATCGCGCAATATTGTCGCGCATGGCTGGCCTGCCGGATTATAGGTCGCGCACGATGATATCGCGCTCAATATCACTTTCAACAGCGCTCCACCGGGGGCGCCCCACTCCCACAAAGGCTCCATTCCATGTCCACCCTCCGCACCCTCCTCGCCGCCGCCGCCCTGCTCGGCACCACTGCCGCCCTGGCCCCTGTCCAGGCGCGGGACTTCCTGACGGTCACCGGCCAGGGCGAGAACTTCGCCGTCCGGTATGACGAGGCCTATCGCGGCAATGTCGTCGGCGGCGGCTATGCGCGCTTCGCCGGCCAGGGCCAGTCGGGCCGGATCGCCTATGACGATCCCGCCCTCGGCCGCCAGGCCCCGGGCATCCCGGTGCTGATCGGCGGCCAGCATTCGGAGGTGGTCTATCTGGCCCCCTCGGCCGCGCCCGCGACGCTCGCCGCGCGCTGAGCCGGCCGCCGGGAAGGCGACCACCGGGAGAGCGATCCCCTCCCGCCGCGCCGAAGGGGCGCCCGGCATCGCTCCGGGCGCCCCTTCGCGCCGTCAGTCCGCCACGCGCGCCCGGTTGCGCAGCAGCACCGCGCCGGCCAGCGTCGCCACCGCCGCCAGGATGAAGCCCAGCGCGATCGGCCGGTCGGCCAGCTCCAGCAGGTTGCCATCCGCGATCAGCAGGCCCTGGCGCAGCGAGCGCTCGAAGGTCGGCCCCAGCACATAGGCCAGGATCAGCGGCCCGAGGTCGAAGCCGCCCCGGCGCAGCGCGAAGCCGAGCAGGCCGAAGCCCACCGCCAGCAGGATGTCGAAGGTCGCGAGATTGGTGCTGTAGACGCCGATGACGCAGATCGAGAGGATCGCCGCCGCCATGAAGCGGCGCGGGATCTCCAGGGCGCGCACGAAAAGCCCGACCAGCGGCAGGTTCAGCACCAGCAGGATCAGGTTGCCGAGATACATCGAGGCGATGACGCCCCAGTAGATCTCGGGCTGCCGCTCCAGGATCATCGGGCCCGGCTGCACGCCGTGGATCAGCAGCGCGCCGAGCAGCAGGGCGGTGACGGCGTTGGACGGGATGCCCAGCGTCAGCAGCGGGATGAAGGCGCCGGCGGTGCCGGAATTGTTCGCCGCCTCCGGCCCCGCCACGCCCTCCACCGCGCCCCGGCCGAATTCCTCCGGCCGCCGCGTCAGCCGCCGCTCCACGGCATAGGAGAGGAAGGAGGCCAGCACCGCCCCGCCCCCCGGCAGCAGCCCGACCAGGAAGCCCAGCACCGAGCCGCGCAGCACCGGCGCCACCGAGCGCCGCGCCTCCTCGCGGTTCGGCAGGAAGCCCAGCAGCGAGTTGGGCGGCCGCAGGATCTCGGCCTTGCCGGGGCGGGCCAGCGCCAGGAAGAGCAGCTCCGACAGGCCGAACAGGCCGAGCGCCAGCGGCGTGATGTTGATCCCGTCCACCAGCTCCGGGATGCCGAAGGTGAAGCGCGGCGTGCCGGCGATGGGATCGATGCCGACCGAGCCGAGGAACAGGCCGAGCAGCGCCATCAGCGCCGCCTTGGCCAGGCCGGAGGCGGCGAAGAAGGCGATCAGCGACAGGCCGGCCAGCATCAGCGCCGCGTATTCCCAGGGGCCGAAGGCGATGACCAGCTCGGCCAGCAGCGGCGAGAGCAGCATGACGCCGAGGATGCCCACGGTGCTGGCGAAGAAGGAGCCGATGGCGGCGACGCCGAGCGCCGCCCCGGCCCGCCCCCTGCGCGCCATCTCGTAGCCGTCGAGGCAGGTGACGACGGAGGAGGCCTCGCCGGGGATGCGCATCAGCACCGAGGTCAGCGTGCCGCCATAGGCGACGCCGTAGTAGATGCCGGCGAGCAGGATGATCGCCCCGGTCGGGTCGAGCTTCAGCGTGATCGGCAGCAGCAGGGCGATGGTGGTGGCGGGACCGAGGCCCGGCAGCACGCCGACCAGCGTGCCGAGAAAGGCGCCGAGCAGGCAGAGGCTCAGATTCTGCCAGGTGGAGAGCACGGCGAAGCCGTGCAGCAGGCCGTCCATCATGGCTCAGCTTCCGCGCAGCAGGCCGAGCCCGCTCAGCGCCCGCTCGACCGGCCCGGCGGGGAACGGCACGCCGAGCGCCGTGCCGAAAAGCAGCACGACGCCGGCCGCCAGCAGCAGGGCGTAGAGCAGCGCCTCGGTCCAGGAGCTGCGCTCGCCCAGGCGCAGCATCAGCGTGGTCGCCGCCAGCATCGGCAGCACGAAGCCCAGGAAGGGCACCGCGGCGGCGGCCCCCAGCATGGCCAGGACATAGGCGAGGAAGGTGCGGTCGCGGAAGGGTGCCGCGCCGCCTTCCGCCTCCGCCGCCGGGTCGCCCGGCCAGACCAGCACCGCCAGCGCCGCCAGGGCGATCAGGATCGACAGGGCCTGAGGCATCAGGCCGGGGCCCGGGCCGTCCCAGCCCCAGGTCTCCAGGCGCGAGGCCTCCCACCAGGCCAGCGCGGCGAAGACCAGGCCGCCCAGGGCGACCCCGCGCGCGGTGCGGGTCATCATGGCCTCAGCGCTTCCGGGCCAGGCCGGCCTCGCGGAGCTGTGGCCCGAAGCGGTCATGCGCCTGGCGCACCGTGGTCTCGAACTCCGCGGCCTGCATCAGCGAGGGCACCATGCCGAAGCGGCCCAGGATCTCGGCGAGCGCCGGCTTCTGCGCCGCCTCCAGGACGGCGCGCGCCAGCACGGCGCGCCGTTCCTCCGGGATGCCCTTGGGTCCGATGAAGCCGATCATGGAATCGACCACCACCTCGTGCCCCTGCTCGCGCAGCGTCGGCACCTCGGGGAACTCCTTCCAGCGCCCGGCGCTGGCCGAGGCGAGCAGGCGCAGGCGGCCGGATTCCAGTGCCGGCAGCATTTCCGGCGGGTTCTGGATCACCGCCTCGACATGGCCGCCGATCGCCGCCGTCACCGCCTCCGCGCCCGAGCCGAAGGGCACGAACTGGAAGCGCGCGCCGGTCAGCCGCGCCAGGTCGAACATGCCGATGTTGTTGGGCGCGCCGGTGGCGCCGAAGGTGGTGCGCTTCGCCTTGGCCGCGGCGATGAGGTCGGCCAGCGTCCGGTGCGGCGATTCCGCCCGCACGGCGATGCCGTAGAGGTAGCGCGCGAAGGCCGGCAGGAAGGCGAAGCTGTCGGCGCTGTAGGGCACGTCCAGCATGTGCGGCGCGATGGCCAGGCCGGCGAGGCCGGTGGTGCCGAGCGTGTAGCCGTCCGGCCGGGCGGCGGCCACCTGCTGCGGCCCGACCGTGCCCTGCCCGCCGGGCCGGTTCACGATCTGCACCGGCACGCCCAGGATCTTCTCCATCTCCGCCGCGATGGCGCGGGTGGAGACATCGGTCGAGCCACCCGGTCCGTACTGGACGATGATGGTGATCTCCCGCTCCGGCCAGGTGGCGGCGCGGGCCAGATGGGGCGCGAAGAGGCCGGCGGCCCCGGCCGCCAGCAGCGTCCGTCTCTGCATGATTCTTTCCTCCCGAATGTCGTTGTCCGCCGGGGTGGCGGCTCAGGGCATGTAGCTGCCGCCGCCGACGTCGATGGTCGTGCCAGTCAGGTAGGCGGCCTCGTCCGAGGCCAGGAAGCGCACCACCGCGCCCACCTCCGCCGGCTCCCCCAGCCGGCCGAGCGGAATGCGCGCCAGGAAGGCCTCGTTCATCCCCGGCGCGGCGCCGGCCACCATGTCCGTGCGGATGCGCCCGGGCGCCACGCTGTTGACGGTGATGCCGAAGGACCCGAGCTCGACCGCGAGGTTGCGCGCGAAGCCCATCAGCCCCGCCTTGGAGGCCCCGTAATAGGCGCCGGTGATGCTGCTCGGCACATGCGCGGCCTGGCTGGTCATCATCACGACGCGGCCCCAGCCGCGCCGCTTCAGCACCGGGATGGCGGCGCGGCAGAGCAGGAAGGGGCCGGTCAGGTTGACGTCCATCACCCGCCGCCATTCCTCCGTCGGGATCTCCTCGACCAGCCGCTTGCGGCCCTCCACCTTGGGCGAGATGCCGGCATTGTTCACCAGCACGCCCAGCGCCGCCCACCAGGGGCCCAGCGTCTCCGGCAGGCGGCCGATGGCGTCCTCGTCCGCCACGTCGAGCCGCAGCGCGCGGGCCCGGTGGCCGGCGGCGTTCAGCGTGGCCGCCAGGGCCTCCACGCCCTCCAGCACATCGGCGAGCACCACCGGATGCCCGGCCTCGGCCAGGCTGCGGCCGATGGCGGCGCCGAGGCCGCGCGCGGCGCCGGTGACGAGCGCGACGCGGTCCGCGGCGCCGATGACGATCTCGTTCATGGGGTCAGGATCACCTTGCTGGCGGCACGCTGGCGGGACAGTTCGAACCCCTCCAGGCCGCGTTCGAGCGGCAGGCGGTGCGTGATCATCGGCCGGAAGCCCTCCGGGTCGCGCGCCAGCAGGGCCAGCACGCGGTCCCAGGTGCCACGGGCCGAGCCGTGCGAGGCACGGAGCTGGTGCCGGTTGCGGACGAAGTCGGTGAGCGGCAGGGTGAGCGGCGCCGCGTGGATGCCGGCCACCACCAGCACGCCATCCCGCCGCAGCACGCCGAGCGCCTCGGTGACGGAGGGCGGATGGCCCGTCGCCTCCAGCACCACATCCACCGCGCCGCCGGTCAGCGCCCGCACCCCCTCGGCCAACGGCGCCTCGGCGACATCGACGAGATCGGTGAAGCCCAGCCGCCGCAGCACCGCGAAGCGCGGCGCGTCGGCGCGGCCGGCGATCACCACCCGCCCCGCCCCCGCCGCGCGCGCCATCAGCGCCAGCCCCTGGCCGATGGTGCCCGGCCCCAGCACCAGCACGGTGTCGCCGAGGCCGACCCCGCCGAGCCGCACCGCTGCCGGCGGCCGGCACATCGCCCTGCAGGGTGTTCGATTCCCGG
>NZ_JBSXMU010000019.1:0-47622 GCF_054073225.1 Teichococcus aerofrigidensis | reverse complement strand
GCCGGCCGCCGACTATGCGCCGCTGGCGGTGCTGCTGCTGCTGGCCCTGGCCGGGCTCGGCCTCGCCGCGCTGCTGCGCCGCCTCTCGCCCTGGCCCTCGCGGCGGGCGCCGCCCTGGGATGGCGGCTTCACCGCGCCGCCGGCGCATCTGCCCTTCGGCGATCCCGCCACCCAGCCGAGCGCCGCCGGCTTCGCCCAGCCGCTGCACCGCATGCTGGGCGCCACGCTGCTCGCGGCACAGGAGGATCTGCGCGCCGCCGCCCCGGGCGACCCGGCGCCGGCCCGGTTCGAGAGCCGCTTCGAGGACCCCGCCGGCCGCTGGCTCCTGGCGCCCCTGGCGCGCGGCAGGGACAGGGTGGCGGCGGTGCTGGAGCGGCTGCGCGACCTCGGCCTCCGGCAGTTCATCGGCCTGGCCCTCGGCACCCTGGTCGCCTTGCTGGCGCTGCTCGCCCTTTGGCCCTCCCTCTGGCCCTCCCTCTGGCCCTCCCTGGCGGGCGCGGCATGATCGCCCTTTCCGGCCTGCCGGCGCAGATCCTGCACCTGGTGCTGATGCTGGCGCTGGCGCCGCTGGTGGCGGGCGGCGTCCGCTGGCTGAAGGCGCGGCTGACCGGCCATCGCGGCGCCTCGCCCCTGCAGCCCTGGCGCGACCTCGCCCGTCTGCTCCGCAAGCAGCCGGTGCTGGCGGAGAACGCCTCGCCGGTCTCCAGCGCCGCGCCCTATCTCGCCCTGGCGGCGACGCTGGTGGCGGCGGCCCTGGTGCCGGGCTTCGCGCATGGCATGGCGCTGGCGCCGCTCTCCGACCTGATCCTGATCGCCGGCCTGCTGGCGCTGGCCCGCTGCGCCCTGGTGCTGCAGGGGATGGATGTCGGCACTGCCTTCGGCGGCCTGGGCGCGGCGCGGGCGGCCAGCTTCGCGGCCCTGGCCGAGCCGGCGCTGATGGTGGCCCTGATCAGCCTCGCCCTGCTGGCCGGCAGCACCAGCCCGGAGGTGATCGGCGGCGTGCTGCAGGAGGGCGGGCAGGGGCTGCGTGTCTCGCTCGGCCTCGCCGCCGCTGCGCTGATGGCGGTGGCCCTGGCCGAGAATGCCCGGCTGCCGGTGGACAATCCCGCCACGCATCTGGAACTGACCATGGTGCACGAGGCCATGCTGCTGGAATCCTCGGGCCGCCACCTGGCGCTGTGGGAGATGCAGGGAGCGCTGCAGCTGACCCTCTGGCTCGCCCTGCTGGCGGCGATCTTCCTGCCCTTCGGCACGGCGCCGGCCGGGGCCGGGCCGCTGGCCTGGCTGCTCGGCCTGGCGGCCTGGGGCGCGAAGCTGGCGGTGCTGGGTGGCGCGCTGGCGGCCTTCGAATGCGCCATCGCCAAGATGCGGGTCTTCCGCGTGCCGGAGTTCCTCGGCGCCGCGCTGCTGCTGGCCATGCTGGCGGCGGTCTACCTCTTCCTTTCCACCGGCCAGGCCTGAGGCGCGGCGCATGGTCTTCGGCCAGCTCTCCTATGACATGGCGCATCTGCTCGGCGGCGGCGTGCTGCTGCTCTCCTTCCTGCTGCTCTACCAGCGGCGCATCGCCGCCGTGATCACCGCCTTCGCCGCCCAGGGGGCGGTGCTGGCGCTCGCCGTCGCCTGGCAGGCGCATGCCCAGGGCGCGCCGGCCCTCTATCTCACCGCCCTGCTGGCCGGCGCCGCCAAGGCCGTGCTGATCCCGCTGGCGCTGCGCCGGATGGTGGCGCGGCTCGGCCTGCGGCGGGAGGTGGACGCGCCTCTCGGCATCGGCGGCAGCCTGATCGCCGGGCTCGCCCTGGTGGCGCTGGCGGTGACGGTGGTGCCGCCGGGGGCGGGGCCCGTCGCGGCGGCGGCGCGGGAGGATCTGGCGCTGGCGCTCTCCGTGGTGCTGCTCGGCCTGCTGATGATGGTGACGCGGCGCAACGCCATCAGCGTGGTCATCGGCCTGCTCAGCCTGGAGAACGGGCTGGTGCTGGCGGCGGCCGGGGTGCGCGGCATGCCGCTCGTGGTGGAGCTGTCCTCCGCGGCGCTGGTGCTGGTGCTGGCGGCCGTGGCCGGCTTCTTCGTGCTGCGCCTGCGCGACGACCTGCCGGGCGGGCATCCGCCCCTCGATCTCTCCCTGCTGCACCGCTTCCGGGGGGAGCGCGAATGAACGCGGCCTCGTCCATCCCCATTTGGGCCGCGCATCTCTGGCTGGTGGCGCTGCTGCCGCTGGCGGGCGCGGCGCTGCTGGCGCTGCTGCCGGCCCAGCGGCTGGCGGCGCGGCTGAACCTGGCCCTGGCGGCGGCGCAGCTCGGCCTGATCCTGGCGCTGGCGGCGCGCGGGCGCGGCCCCGAGGCGGCACTGCTGCATCTCGACGCGCTGAACCTGCCCCTGCTGCTGCTGGCCGGCGTGATCGGCGTGACCACGGCGCTCTACTCCGCCGCCACGATCCGCGGCGAGGGTTTCGGCCCGCGCGCCGGGCGCGCCTACCATGCCGCCTTCCAGGTCTTCCTCGGCGCCAATGCCCTGGCGCTGCTGGCCGAGGATCTGGGCGTGATGTGGGTGGCGGTCGAGGCGGCGACCGTCGCCACGGTGCTGATGGTGGCGCTGCACCGCACGCCGGCCTCGATCGAGGCGGCGTGGAAGTTCCTGGTCCTCTGCGGCACCGGCATCGCCCTGGCGCTGTTCGGCACCATCGCCCTGGCGCTGGCGGCGCAGCCGCTGGGCGAGGGGGGCGCCACGGCGCTGTCCTTCGGCGTGCTGCGGCAGATGGCGCCCGAGGCGGACCCGCGCCTGCTCAGCCTCGCCTTCGTCTTCCTGCTGGTCGGCTATGGCACCAAGGCGGGGCTGGCACCGCTGCATTCCTGGCTCCCCGATGCCCATGCCGAGGGCCCGATGGCGATTTCCGCCGTGCTGTCCGGCCTGTTGCTGAACACCGCGCTGCACGCCATCCTGCGCGCCCGGGCGGTGGTTTCCGGCAATCCGGAGGTGCTGCCGCCGGGGGCGCTGATGCTGGCCATGGGCCTGGCCTCGGTGCTGCTGGCCGCCTTCGCGCTGTGGCGGCGGCGCGACGCGCGCCGGCTCTTCGCCTGGAGCAGCATCGAGCACATGGGGCTGGCCAGCATGGCCTTCGGCCTGGGCGGCCCGGCGGCGCTGGCCGGCATGCTGCACCTGCTGGGCCATTCGCTGGTCAAGAGCGCGGTCTTCTTCGGTCTCGGCCGCGCCATCCAGATCAAGGGCAGCCAGCGCATCGCCGCGATCGGCGGGCTGGCGGAGTCGCATCCCCTGCTCGGCTGGTCGCTGGCGCTCGCCATCCTGGCGGCCGCCGGGCTGCCGCCCTTCGTCCTCTTCGCCAGCGAGGTGCTGCTGATGCAGCAGATGGTGACGCGGCTGCCCTGGCTGGCCCTGCCGCTGGGCCTCGGCCTGCTGCTGGCGGCGCTGGCGCTGCTGAAGGTGCTGCAGGCGCTCTGCTTCGGGCCGGGCCGCGCCGGCGTGCCGCCGCCGGACCAGCGCCACTGGCTCGGCCATCCGGCGGCGGAATGGGCGACGCTGCTGCCGCTGCACCTGCATCTGCTGCTGGCGCTGCTGCTCGGCCTCGCCCTCCCGGCGGCGGGGCTGGCGCTGCTGACCGAGGCGGCGGGGATCGCGGGATGACGGGGCCGGCCTCCGACCTGATCCGCGCCGGGCAGCGGCTCACCCCCTGGCGCTGGTGGCTCGACCCGGCGAGCTGGGCGGCCCTGCCGGCGGCGCTGCGGCAGGAGCCGGCGCTGGAACTTCTCGCCCTCTGGGCCGAGGCGCGCACCGTGCACGCCGCCTTCCGCCTGGGCCCCGAGCTGCTGCTGGCCAGCGTGGCGGCCGCCGATGGCGCCTATCCCGCCCTTTCCCCCGCGCGCCCCGGCGCCATCCTGTTCGAACGCGCCATCGCCGATCTCTGGGGCCTCAGGGCCGAGGGGGCGGTGGATGCCCGGCCCTGGCTCGACCACGGCGCCTGGGCCGCCGCGCGCCCGCTCGCCGTCCAGGGGCAGGGCGGGGGGGCGGCCGCCGCGCCGCTCCCCGCCCTTCCCGTGGGTGGCGAGCGGCCGCAGCCGGTCTTCCTACCGGCCGAGGGGGAGGGGGTGCACCAGGTGCCGGTCGGGCCGGTGCACGCCGGGGTCATCGAATCCGGCCATTTCCGCTTCCATGTCCAGGGCGAGGCGGTGGTGCGGCTGGAGGCACGGCTCGGCTACAAGCATCGGGGCCTGATCGGCCTGATGCTGGGCAGGACGCCGCGCGCCGCCGCCCGCTACGCCGCGCGCATCTCGGGCGATTCCACCGTGGCGCTGGCCTGGGCCTTCGCCGCCGCCGCCGAGGCCGCCACCAGCCTGGTGCCGCCGCCGCGCGCCCTGTTGCTGCGCGGCGTGATGGCGGAGCTGGAGCGTATCGCCAACCACCTGAACGACTGGGCCGCGCTTTGCGGCGATGCCGCCTTCCTCTGGCCCCAGGCGCGCCTCGGCGCGCTGCGCGAGGGGGTGCTGCGCGCCTGCGACGCCGCCTTCGGCCACCGGCTGATGATGGACCGCCTGGTGCCCGGCGGCGTCTCCATCGACATCGCGCCGAGCGGACCGGACCGGCTGCTGGCGGCGCTCGCCGTGGTGGGCGCGGAGCTGCCGGCGCTGCGCCGGATCTGCGAGGAGCATGCCAGCCTGCAGGACCGGCTGGCGGGCACCGGCGTGGCGCGGCCGGAGCTTGTCGCCGCCTATGCCGCCGGCGGCTTCGTCGGCCGCGCCTCGGGACGGGACTTCGACGTCCGGCGGCATCTGCCCTATGCGCCCTATGCCGGCCTCGAGATCGCCGTGGCCGGCGCCGCGGCGGGGGATGTGGAGGCGCGGCTGGCGGTGCGGATCGAGGAGCTGGCGCGGAGCCTGGAGCTGGTGGGCACCCTGCTGGCGCGGCTCGAGCCGGGCGAGACCCTGCTGCCGCTGCCCGGGAAGGGCGGGGAGGGGATCGGGCTGGTGGAGGGCTTCCGCGGCGAGGTCTTCTGCTGGATGGCGCTGGACGAGGCCGGGCTGATCCGTGGCCTCTTCCCGCGTGACCCGTCCTGGCTGCACTGGCCGCTGCTGGAGGCGGCGATGGAGGGCAATATCCTGGCCGACTTCCCGCTGTGCAACAAATCCTTCAACGCCTCCTATAGCGGGGTGGACCTGTGACACGGAGGCGCGGCTGATGGCGATGCTCTGGCCCCGCATGCTGCGCGGCCTGCGCCGGCCGCTGACCGATCCGGCACCGGCCGCGCCGGAGGCCACCGTCGCCGCCCTGTCCGAGCGACTGGAGCAGGCGGCGCGGCGCCGGCTGGGCCGCAGCCTGGCGATCCGGCATGTCGATTCGGGTTCCTGCAACGGTTGCGAGCTGGAGCTGAACGCGCTTCATGGCGCCGTCTACGACCTCGAGCGCTTCGGGCTCCGCTTCGTCGCCTCGCCACGCCACGCCGACGTGCTGCTGGCGACCGGCCCGGCCAGCCGCAACATGGTCGAGGCGCTGCTGCGCACCCATGCCGCCATGCCGGAGCCGAAATGGGTGGTGGCGGTGGGCGATTGCGCCCTGGGCGGCGGGCTTTTCGCCGGCAGCTACGCGGTGGCGGACGGGGTGGACGCGGTGCTGCCGGTCGATCTGGTCATCCCCGGCTGCCCGCCGAGTCCGACCCTGCTGCTGGAAGGCCTGCTGGCCCTGCTCGGCGCACAGCGGGAGCCGCCGCCCGCCGCCCCGCCGCCAAGGGCCGAGCCCAGGCTGGAGGAGGGACCGGAGGAAGGGCCGGAGCCCCCTGATGAGGCCGGCGCCCCCGGCCCCCGCATGGAGCGGGACGCCTGAACGGCCGCCAAGGCGGGCATTCAGGCGGGCGCATGAAAAGGGGCCGGCCGGATCGCTCCAGCCGGCCCGAATGGCCGCTCCCTGCGGGAACGGCCTGTCGGACGACGACCTGCCGGGAATAAGGCCGCCGCCGAACCCGTGTCAGCCGGCGGCGGGGCGCGGCGCCCGAGGTGCGCGGCGCGCCTGGGCCTGCTGACGGTGATGACGCTTGTGAGCCGTGGCGTGATGCCGCTTGGCCGCGTGGGGGCGCTGTGCCTGCTGCTCCGCCCGGGCGGGGGTGCGGGCCTCGGCCGGGGTGGCGTGGCCGGCGAGGGCGAGCGGTGCGGCCAGGGCCAGGGTGGCGAGCATGAGGCGGAGCGAGCGGAGCATGCTGTGCGATATCCTGATGCGGAACCGCGATCCTGCGGTCCGTCCCCGATACTCTGCCGCCGGCCTTCTCTCGCCAGCATGGGCCGGCGCTGAATTAACCGTAAGACGGGCCGATCGGAGCGGGCCGATCGGAGCGGGCCGGTCAGAGCAGGCAGAGCTCCTCCAGGCTGCGCCGCAGCGCCGCCGGCAGGTCGGCAAGGCCCTCGGCCGGGGTGGCGCCCGCGGCCAGGTCGGGCGGCGCCACCTCGGCGGCCAGGTAGCGCCAGCCCTGGAAGGGCTTGACCGGCCGCGCCGCCACCGGCGTCAGGACGGGGTCCAGCACCAGGGCGGTGTGCGGCGTGCCGTCGGCGCCCGGCTCCTGCCGGATCTCGAGGATGCGCTGGCGCACGCTGACGAAGCCCGCCACCACCCAGTAGAGCGAGCCGCCCTCCAGGATCTCCTCCGCCCGCTTCGGCGCCATGCGGGTCAGGTGGCGCAGCGGCGGGTCCAGCGCCACGCGCCGCGCCTGGGCGGCGCGGAGGGCGGCGATGTCGCGGGGGCCGACGCAGAGCTTCAGGATATGCAGCACGTCGCATGATCTACGCCGCGCCGGCGCCGGCGCAAGGGCGGGGCCCCGGCGCGGCCGGACCGGCCTCCCCTCAAAACGGTTGCGCCATCCGCCCGGCGGGCGTTAAGCCAGCGCGCTTTTTTGCCCGGACGGTCCGGCTGGCCATCGCCGGGGACCCGGGCCCATCGGGAACCATCGAGAAGGAGATGCGCGGCATGGGCTACCGGGTTGCGGTCGTCGGCGCCACCGGCAATGTGGGGCGCGAGATCCTCAAGACCCTCGCCGAACGGGAATTCCCGGTCAGCGAGGTGATCGCCCTCGCCTCGGGCCGCTCCGCCGGGCAGGAAGTCTCCTTCGGCGAGCGGGCCGTGCTGAAGGTGCGCAACCTGGAGACCTTCGATTTCGAGGGCGTCGATATCGGCCTCTTCTCGCCGGGCGCCTCGGTCTCCGCCATCCATGCGCCGCGCGCCGCCGCCGCGGGCTGCGTGGTGATCGACAACACCAGCCAGTTCCGCATGGAGCCGGACGTGCCCCTGGTGGTCCCCGAGGTCAATCCGCAGGCGCTGAAGGGCTTCCGCAAGCGCAACATCATCGCCAATCCGAACTGCTCGACCATCCAGATGGTGGTGGCGCTGAAGCCGCTGCACGAGATGGCCCGGCTGCGGCGCGTGGTGGTCGCCACCTACCAGTCGGTCTCCGGCGCCGGGAAGGAGGCGATGGACGAGCTCTTCACCCAGACCCGCGGCGTCTTCGTCAATGACGCGGCCTCGCCCGAGGTCTTCACCAAGCCCATCGCCTTCAACTGCATCCCCCATATCGACAGGTTCATGGAGGACGGCTTCACCAAGGAGGAATGGAAGATGGCGGTCGAGACCCGCAAGATCCTCGACCCCGACATCCAGGTGGTGGCCTCCTGCGTCCGCGTGCCGGTCTTCATCGGCCATGGCGAGGCGGTGCATGCCGAGTTCGAGCGGCCCATCACGGTGCAGCAGGCCTGGAAGGCGCTGCGCGAGGCGCCGGGCATCACCGTGCTCGACCATCGCGAGGATGGCGGCTACGCGACCCAGGTCGAGATCGCCGGGGAGGACCCGGTCTTCGTCTCCCGCCTCCGCGCCGATCCCACCGTGCCGAATGGCCTGGCCTTCTGGTGCGTCGCCGACAATCTGCGCAAGGGCGCGGCGCTGAACGCGGTGCAGATCGCCGAGGAGCTGGTGCGGCAGGGCCTGCTGGCGCGCTGAGCCGCTCACGGAAGCGTGTCCGATTGCGGCGGCGGCGCCCCGGTACCGCCGCCGGCCGGCCGCGATCCCGGCAGAACCTCCAGGGCGTGAACACGGCTGGAGGATGACCCCATGCGCAAGCCCCTGTTGCATCTCGGACTGCTCGCCGGCCTCGGCCTGGCGCTCGCCGGCTGCACCGATCCCTACAATCCGGGCCAGAGGGCCATCGGCGGCGGGCGGCGCGGCGCCGGCGCCGGGGCCGGGGTGGGCGCGCTGACCGGCGGCAATGCCGGCACCGGCGCGCTGATCGGTGGCGCGCTCGGCGCCGTGGGCGGTGCCGCGACCACGCCGGAGCGGCCGCCGCCGGCCTATTACGGCGGCGGCTACGGCCCGCCTCCGGGAGCAGGATACCGTCAGGGCCGTGGCTACGGCTATTGAGGCGCTTCGCCGCGCGCCGCCGTGGCACCGGAGATGGCTGCCCTGCGTTGACGCTTTGTGGCAGCGCGCCATAAAAGGTGCGTGCACAAGGCCCTGGCCCGCCGCTGCCCCGGCGGGCTTCTGGGCGCCTCGACATTCGCGGAGCGGGATCGGTCCATGGCCCTTACGAACAACGCGCGCGATGCGACCATGATGGGTCGCCGCACCGACGGGACGGTCATCCGCCGCCCTCTCTCGCCGCATCTGCAGGTCTACGACATGCTGCAGATCACCAGCGGCCTGTCCATCTCGCACCGCATCACCGGCAGCATCTGGGCCGGCGGACTGCTCTTCATGGTCTGGTGGCTGGTGGCCGCCGCCGCCGGGCCCGGCCCCTTCGCCACCGCCCAGTGGTTCTTCAGCTCCTTCCTCGGCATGCTGATGCTCTTCGGCCTCTCCGCCGCCGCCTGGTACCACACCCTGGCGGGCATCCGGCACCTGATGTGGGATGCCGGCTACGGCTACGACCTGCCGACGACCCACCGCACCGGCCGTGCCGTGCTGATCGGCACCGGGGTGCTGACGGTGCTGACCTGGCTGATCGTCATCATCGCCTGGGGCTGAGCACATGAGCGACAAGAAGCTTCACATCGCGCAGATGCGCTCGCCGCTCGGCCGGGTGCGCGGCATGGGCTCGGCCAAGCAGGGCTCGCATCACTGGTGGATCCAGCGCGTGACCTCCATCGCGCTGCTGCCGCTGATGCTGTGGTTCACCCTCTCGGTGGCCACCATGGGCGGCATCAGCTACGTCGAGACGATCGCCTGGATCGGCCACCCGCTGAACGCCGCGCTGCTGCTGCTGACCGTGGGCATCGCCTTCCATCACACCGCCTCCGGCCTGCAGGTCCTCATCGAGGATTATGTCGCGGACGAGTGGAAGCGCACCGCCGCGGTCCTGCTGATCAAGGGCGCCTGCCTGCTGCTCGCCGTGCTCTCGGCGGTGGCGGTGCTGAAGATCGCCATCTGAGCGCCGGGGCCGCCCGGCCGGGCGCGCCCCTGGCGATTGCTCTCTGCACAATCGGGCGCCCCCTTCGCGCGCCGAGCCAGTAACGGAAGATCGGGACGATGAACGCGATCACCATGCCTTCCTCAGGCGCCTACCGCATCGTGGACCACACCTATGACGTGGTGGTCGTGGGGGCGGGCGGCGCCGGGTTGCGCGCGACCTTCGGCATGGGTGCCGCGGGGCTGAAAACCGCCTGCATCACCAAGGTCTTCCCGACCCGCAGCCACACCGTGGCGGCGCAGGGTGGCGTCGGCGCGGCGCTCGGCAACATGGGCGAGGACGACTGGCGCTGGCACATGTACGACACCGTGAAGGGGTCGGACTGGCTGGGCGACCAGGACGCCATCGAGTACATGTGCCGCGAGGCGGTGCCGGCGATCATCGAGCTGGAGCACTTCGGCGTGCCCTTCAGCCGCACCGAGGACGGCCGCATCTACCAGCGGCCCTTCGGCGGCCACATGCAGAACTACGGCAAGACGCCGGCGATGCGCGCCTGCGCCGCCGCCGACCGCACCGGCCATGCCATCCTGCACACGCTCTACCAGCAGTCGCTGAAGCACAACTGCGAGTTCTTCGTCGAGTACTTCGCCCTCGACCTGATCATGGAGGAGGGCGCCTGCCGCGGCGTCATCGCCTGGTGCCTGGAGGATGGCTCGATCCATCGCTTCCGCGCCCAGACGACGGTGCTCGCCACCGGCGGCTATGGCCGCGCCTATTTCTCCTGCACCTCGGCGCACACCTGCACGGGCGATGGCGGCGGCATGGTGCTGCGCGCCGGCCTGCCGCTGCAGGACAACGAGTTCGTGCAGTTCCACCCGACCGGCATCTACGGCTCCGGCTGCCTCGTCACCGAGGGCGCGCGGGGCGAGGGCGGCTACCTCACCAATTCCGAGGGTGAGCGCTTCATGGAGCGCTACGCGCCGACGGCGAAGGACCTGGCGTCCCGCGACGTCGTCTCCCGCGCCATGTCGATGGAGATCCGCGAGGGGCGGGGCGTCGGCCCGCACAAGGACCACATCCACCTGCATCTGGAGCACCTGGGCGCCGACCTGCTGCACGAGCGGCTGCCGGGCATTTCCGAGACCGCGAAGATCTTCGCCGGCGTGGACGTGACCAAGGAGCCGATCCCGATGCTGCCCACCGTCCACTACAACATGGGCGGCATCCCGACGAACATCCACTGCGAGGTGCTGGCCGCGACCGGCACCGACCAGGACAAGGTGGTGCCCGGGCTGATGGCGGTGGGCGAGGCGGCCTCGGTCTCGGTGCACGGCGCCAACCGCCTCGGCACCAACTCGCTGCTCGATCTCGTGGTCTTCGGCCGCGCCGCCGCGTTGCGCGCCGCCGAGACCGTCAAGCCGGGCGCGACCCAGGCGCCGCTGCCGCCCAAGGCCGGCGAGGCCTCGCTCGAGCGGCTCGACCGGGTGCGCTACGCCAAGGGCGATACCTCGGTCGCCGATCTGCGCCTCAACATGCAGCGCACCATGCAGACCCATGCCGCCGTCTTCCGCACCGCCGAGCTGCTGAAGGAAGGCGTGGAGAAGATGGACAAGGTCGCCGCCGGCTATGCCGATATCCGCATCGCCGACCGCAGCCTGATCTGGAACAGCGACCTGGTCGAGGCGCTGGAGCTGGACAACCTGATCGGCAACGCGCTGACCACGGTGGTCGGCGCCGAGGCACGGCACGAGAGCCGTGGCGCCCACGCGCATGAGGACTATCCGGAGCGCGACGACGCGAACTGGATGAAGCACACTCTCGCCCGCGTGAACGAGAAGTACGATGTTTCCCTCGACTACCGCGACGTGAAGATGCGGACCCTCACCAACGAGGTTCAGGTCTTCCCGCCCAAGCCGCGCGTCTACTGAGGAAGGAGCGGGATCATGGCCACTTTCACCCTGCCCAAGAACTCGACCATCGGCACCGGCAAGACCTATGCGGCCGAGCCGGGCGCGAAGAACGTCAAGTCCTTCAAGATCTACCGGTTCGACCCCGACACGGGGGAGAACCCGCGCTACGACACCTACGAGATCGATCTCGACAAGTGCGGCCCGATGGTGCTGGACGCGCTGATCAAGATCAAGAACGAGGTGGACACCACGCTGACCTTCCGGCGCTCCTGCCGCGAGGGGATCTGCGGCTCCTGCGCGATGAACATCGACGGGATGAACACCCTCGCCTGCCTGAAGCCGATCGAGGATGTGAAGAAGGACGTGCGGGTCACGCCGCTGCCGCACATGCCGGTGGTGAAGGACCTGGTGCCGGACCTGACGCATATCTACGCGCAGCTCCGCTCGGTCGAGCCCTGGCTGAAGTCCGATACGCCGGCGCCGCCGGATGAGGAGCGCCGCCAGTCCAAGGAGGAGCGCGCCAAGCTGGACGGGCTGTGGGAGTGCATCCTGTGCTTCTGCTGCTCCACCGCCTGCCCCTCCTACTGGTGGAACGGCGACCGCTACCTCGGCCCGGCCGTGCTGCTGCAGGCCTATCGTTGGATCGCGGATTCCCGTGACGAGTATGCGGGCGAGCGCCTCGACAATCTCGAGGACCCGTTCCGCCTCTACCGCTGCCACACCATCATGAACTGCACCGCGACCTGTCCAAAGGGGCTGAACCCCGCCAAGGCCATCGGCAAGATCAAGGAGCTGATGATCGAGCGCCAGGGCTGAGGCCCGCGACGCCGGCGACGACGGACAAGGCCTGCCGGGAGACCGGCAGGCCTTTCCTTTTTCCGGCCGGCTTCAGCCGAGGGTCGGATCGGCCCCCAGCCCCGCCTCCGGACTGTCCTGCAGCAGGGAGCGCGCGGCCTGATGGTTCATGGTCGTGATCACCTTCCCCTCCTCCACGGAGGCGACGGCGGAGATCGGCAGGTAATGGTGCTGGCCGTCCTCGGAATCCGAGCGGGTTAGCTTGATGAAATCGCCCTCGACATGGTCCACGGTGCCAACATGGCGGCCGCAGGAGCCCAGGATTTCGGCGTGTTCGGTGATTTTGGACTTGTCGATCATTGTGGCTCTCCTCAATCATTGCTTCGATCGCGTCACGTTAACGAACGGCGCGAGGAAGGGATGCTTAAAAAGTCCGAGAAAACATAGATATCACTCTCACGGCTCATGTGCCGTATGAGCTCCGTTGGCTAACATCCCGTCTTGCCGAGCCGGGTATTAACCTTTATGCCGCAACGCGATGCTTGGCCCGACGATGCCGGGGGCGGCGCCGACCGCTCCATCCACCGCCGACGGACCGCTTCCCGCCTATCGCGCGAAGGTTGCGGCGGGCGAACTGCGTTCCGACTCCGCCCAGGCCCTGGCCGCCGAGACCCTGCAGGACCTCTGGCGCCGCACCCGCGGGTACGAGCCCCGGCATGAGGAGCCCGGCAAGGAGGGTGGCGGTTTCATGAGCCGCTTCTTCCGCCGCAAGCCGGTGGACGAGGCGCCGGGCGACGCGCCGCGCGGCCTTTATCTGGTGGGCGAGGTTGGCCGCGGGAAGTCCATGCTGATGGATCTCTTCTTCGCCTGCGCCGACGTGCCGCGGAAGAAGCGCATCCACTTCCACCAGTTCATGCAGCAGTCGCATCAGCGCATCCATGCCTGGAAGAGGCAGCATGGCGACACGGCCGACCCGATCCCGCCGCTGGCCGACCAGATCCTGGCCGAAGCCTCGCTGCTCTGCTTCGACGAGTTCCAGGTCCATGACATCGCCGATGCGATGATCCTGGGGCGGCTCTTCGAGGCCCTTTTCGCGCGCGGCACCGTCATCGTCGCCACCTCGAACACCGCGCCGGACGACCTCTTCAAGGGGCGGCCAGGGCGGGATGCGTTCCTGCCCTTCATCGCCCTGATCAAGAAGCACGTGGCGGTTCTGCAGCTGCAGTCGGCGCAGGATTACCGGCGCGACCGCATCCAGGGCCTGCCGACCTGGCACGTGCCCGCCGACGGGCGGGCCGAGCGGGCGCTCGACGCCGCCTTCAAGGAGCTGACCGGCCGGCCGCGCGGCGAGCCCGAGGTGATCAGCGTGCTGGGCCGCCGTGTCGAGATCCCGCAGGCGGTGGGCGGCGTGGCGCGGGCCGAATTCGACGACCTCTGCGGCAAGCCGCTGGGACCGGCCGACTACCTGGCCCTCGCGACCCACTACCACACCCTGGTGCTGGACGGGGTGCCGCGCCTGGGGCCGGACAATTTCGACCGGGCGCGGCGCTTCATCACCCTGATCGACACGCTCTACGAGCACCGCTGCAAGCTGGTGGCCTCCGCCGCCGCGGTGCCGGACCGTCTCTACGAGCAGGGCGAGAACGCGGCGATGTTCCAGCGGACCGCCTCGCGCCTGGTCGAAATGCAAAGCCACGATTATCTCGGCCTGCCGCATCTCACATGAGGTTGCGGCGGGCGGAAAAAAGGAGCCGACGATGCGCCTGATCCCGCTCTGCCTGCTCGGCCTGATGGCGGCCGCCATCGCGACGGCGGCCGCGCCTCCGGCCGAGGCCGCCGGCCGCGAGGCCGCAGCCAGCAAATCCTCCAAGGCCGCCCATCCCGCCCGCTCGGCATCCCGGCAGACCGCGTCGGCCTCGCGCAACGCGTCCCGCCCGGCTGCCGGCAACTACCGGGCCGTGGTGGCGCGGCCGGGACAGCTGATCGCCCCCGGCACCCGGCTCCGTCCGCAGGCCAAGGCGCCGGCGCGGCGGCAGGTCATGGCCTCGGGCTCCTGGCAGGCCGGGCTGCCGCTGGCCAGCGGAACGCAGCGCGAGTGTCCGGTGGGGACCATTTCCACCCTGGCGCGCGGTCACGATGATGTGGTTCGCTGCCTTCCGCTCTGACGGATGACGTGATCTGATCCGCCTCGGGAGCCACGCTATTTGGCGCTGGCCCGCCTTGCCCGCCCCGGTGGGGCGGAGTAGGTAGCCGCTGCACGTTCTCCGGAATTCGCCTCCCATCGTCAGCTCGGGAAGGAGCCTCTGTATGGCCCGCAAGAAGATTGCGCTGATCGGCGCCGGCAACATCGGTGGCACGCTCGCCCACCTGATCGGCCTCAAGGAACTGGGCGACGTCGTCCTGTTCGACGTGTTCGGCGGCGTCGCGGCCGGCAAGGCCCTGGACATCATGCAGTCCGGCCCTGTGGATGGCTTCGACAGCGCCATGTCCGGCGGCAGCGACTATGCCGCCATCGCCGGCTCGGATGTGGTGATCGTCACCGCCGGCTTCCCGCGCCAGCCCGGCATGAGCCGCGACGACCTGGTGGCCAAGAACGCCGGCGTCATCGCCCAGGTGGCCGAGGGCATCAAGCAGCACTGCCCGGACGCCTTCGTCATCGTCATCACCAACCCGCTCGACGCGATGGTCTGGGTGATGCAGCAGAAGTCCGGCCTGCCGCCCGAGAAGGTCGTCGGCATGGCCGGCGTGCTGGACAGCGCCCGCTTCCGCCTGTTCCTGGCGCAGGAGTTCAACGTCTCGGTCGAGGACGTGACCGCCTTCGTGCTCGGCGGCCATGGCGACACCATGGTGCCGCTGACCCGCTATTCCACCGTGGCCGGCATCCCGGTGCCCGACCTGGTGAAGATGGGCTGGTCCACCCAGGAGAAGATCGACGCCATCGTGGCGCGCACCGCCAATGGCGGCGGCGAGATCGTCAAGCTGCTGGAGAAGGGCTCGGCCTTCTACGCGCCGGCGGCCTCCGCCATCGCCATGGCGGAGAGCTACCTGAAGGACAAGAAGCGCGTCCTGCCCTGCGCCGCCTGGCTGACCGGCCAGTACGGCGTGAAGGATCTCTATGTCGGCGTGCCGGTCGTGATCGGTGAGAAGGGCGTGGAGCGGATCGTCGAGGTGGAGTTCACCGAGGCCGAGGCCGCCGCCTTCAAGAAGTCCTGCGCCGCGGTGCAGGAGCTGCTGGATGCCTCCAAGAAGCTGGTTGGCTGAAGGACCCCGCGCATGAACATCCATGAGTATCAGGGCAAGGAGCTGCTGCGGCGCTACGGCGTCGCGGTGCTCGATGGCCATGTCGCCTGGACCGCGGACGAGGCCGCCGAGGCGGCCGGGAAGCTGCCGGGCCCGGTCTATGTGGTGAAGAGCCAGATCCACGCCGGCGGGCGCGGCGCGGGGCGCTTCAAGGAGGACCCGAACGGCAAGGGCGGCGTGCGCGTCGTCAAGTCGGTCGAGGACGTCCGGGCCGCCGCCGAGGCGATGATCGGCAAGACGCTGGTGACCAAGCAGACCGGCGAGGCCGGCAAGCTGGTCAGCCGCGTCTATGTCGAGGACGGCTGCGACATCAAGCGGGAGCTCTATCTGTCCCTGCTGGTGGACCGCGAGACCTCGCGCGTGATCATCATGGCCTCCACCGAGGGCGGCATGGAGATCGAGGAGGTCGCCGAGCACAGCCCGGAGAAGATCCTGAAGGTCACGGTCGATCCGGCCGCAGGCATCTCCGGTTGGCACGCCCGCAAGCTGGCCTTCGGGCTCGGCCTGGAGGGCAAGCAGGTCGGCGTCTTCGGCAAGTTCGTGACGGCGCTCTACACGGCCTTCATCGAGCTCGACTGCGCCATCGTCGAGATCAACCCGCTGGTGGTGACCGGCGCGGGCGACGTGGTGGCGCTCGACGCCAAGGTCTCCTTCGACGACAACGCCCTGTTCCGCCACAAGGATCTGGAATCGCTGCGCGATGACAGCGAGATGGACCCGAAGGAGCTGGACGCGGTCAAGCACGACCTCAACTACGTCGCGCTCGACGGCGAGATCGGCTGCATGGTGAACGGCGCCGGCCTCGCCATGGCGACGATGGACATCATCAAGCTCTATGGCTCCTCGCCGGCGAACTTTCTCGATGTCGGCGGCACGGCGACGGCCGACCGCGTGACGGAAGCCTTCCGCATCATCACCTCGGACAGCAACGTCAAGGCGATCCTCGTCAACATCTTCGGCGGCATCGCCAAGTGCGACATGATCGCGACCGGCGTGGTGCAGGCGGCGAAGAACCTGACCCTGTCGGTGCCGCTGGTCGTGCGCCTCGAGGGCACGAATGTCGAGCTGGGCAAGCGGATCCTGGCCGAGAGCGGCCTGAAGATCATCCCGGCCGACAACCTGGCCGACGCCGCCGAGAAGGTGGTCGCCGCCGTGAAGGGAGCCAAGTAAGATGGCCATCCTGGTCGACGCGAACACCAAGGTCATGACCCAGGGCTTCACCGGAGCCCAGGGCACCTTCCATGCCGAGCAGGGCATCGCCTACGGCTCGAAGTATGTCGGCGGCGTGACGCCGGGCAAGGGCGGGCAGACCCACCTGAACCTCCCGGTCTTCAACACCGTGGCCGAATGCGCGGAGAGGACCGGGGCCACCGCCTCGGTCATCTACGTGCCGCCGCCCTTCGCGGCCGATTCCATCCTGGAGGCGATCGACGCCGAGATCCCGCTGATTGTCTGCATCACCGAGGGCATCCCGGTGCTCGACATGGTGAAGGTGAAGCGGGCGCTGTCCGGCTCGAAGTCGCGGCTGATCGGCCCCAACTGCCCGGGCGTGATCACTCCGGACGCCTGCAAGATCGGCATCATGCCGGGCCATATCCACAAGCGCGGCTCGGTCGGCATCGTCTCCCGCTCGGGGACGCTGACCTATGAGGCGGTGGCGCAGACCACCTCGGCGGGCCTCGGCCAGTCCACCTGCGTGGGCATCGGCGGCGACCCGGTGAAGGGCACCGACTTCACCGAGGTGCTGGAGATGTTCCTGGCCGATCCCGAGACGCAGTCGATCGTCATGATCGGCGAGATCGGCGGCCAGTCGGAGATCGAGGCGGCCGAGTTCCTGGCGCGCGAGAACAAGGGGCCGAAGGCCAAGCCGGTGGTCGGCTTCATCGCCGGCGCCACGGCGCCTCCGGGCCGCCGCATGGGTCATGCCGGCGCCGTCATCTCCGGCGGCAAGGACACGGCGGCGGCGAAGATGGACGCCATGCGGACGGCCGGCATCCATGTCGCCGAAAGCCCCGCCGCCCTGGGCTCGACCATGGTGAAGGCCCTGCGCGGCTGATGTTTGCTGCGGCGCAGCAATCCTTGCGGCGATACGGGCCCGCCATGCGGGTCCGGCATGCGCCTCTGCAAGAATCTGCGCCAATGTACTATCTTCCAGAGCGCCGTCCCTATATCGGGGGCGGCGCTGCCTTTTGTGGCACCTGAGACCGTGAGACACCGCCCCGCCCGATGGTGGTGCGGGCGAGGAGGAGATGATGGCCGGTATCGACATCCTGGCAAGCGCGATGACGGGGGCGAATGCCACCTTCCTCGCCGACCTCTATGCGCGCTGGGTGGAAAATCCGGACAGCGTGGACACCTCCTTCCAGGAGCTCTTCGCGGCCCTCAATGACGATGCCCGCTCGGTGCTGCACGACGCCACGGGCGCCTCATGGGCGCCCCGCCCGCGCGGGGGCTTCGCGCCCGAGCCCGAGGCCGCCCGGACGGATGGCAAGGCGGATGCGAAGGCGGCGGGCAAGGCCGGCGGCCTCGATCCCGCCGCGGCCCGCCGGCAGGCGCAGGATTCGCTTCGCGCCCTGATGCTGATCCGCGCCTATCGCGTGCGCGGGCATCTGGAAGCGAAGCTCGACCCGCTGCACCTGCAGACGCCCAAGCCGCATCCGGAGCTGGATCCGGCGACCTACGGCTTCACCGAAGCCGACATGGACCGGCCGATCTTCATTGACCGGGTGCTGGGACGCGAGACGGCGACGCTGCGCGAGATCGTGCAGATCCTCCGCGCCACCTATTGCGGCCCGATCGGCGTCGAGTTCATGCACATCCAGGACCCGGAGCAGAAGGCCTGGATTCAGCAGAAGGTCGAGGGCGCGCCCTGGTCCCGGATCTTCGACGCGGATGCCAAGCGCTCCATCCTGCAGCAGTTGACCGAGGCCGAGGGCTTCGAGGCCTTCTGCGCCCGCAAGTATGTCGGCACCAAGCGCTTCGGTCTCGAGGGCGGCGAAGTGACGATCCCCGCGCTGCAGACCATCATCGCCGCCGCGGCGAAGGAGGGTGTGGACGAGATCGCGATCGGCATGCCGCATCGCGGCCGGTTGAACACCCTGGTGAACGTGGTGAAGAAGCCCTTCACCCAGGTCTTCGCCGAGTTCAAGGGCGTGATGGCCAACCCGGACGATGTCCAGGGCTCGGGCGACGTGAAGTATCACCTCGGCACCTCGACCGACATCGAGATCGAGGGCCGGCAGGTCCATCTCTCGCTGCAGCCCAACCCCTCGCATCTCGAGGTCGTCGATCCGGTGGTGGTCGGCAAGGTGCGCGCGCGCCAGGACATGGCGGGCGACACCAAGGGCCGCCGCAGCGTCATGGGCATCCTGCTGCATGGCGACGCCGCCTTCGCCGGCCAGGGCGTGGTCTATGAGACGCTGGCGATGAGCCAGCTCATTGGCTACCGCACCGGCGGCACCGTGCATGTCGTGGTGAACAACCAGATCGGCTTCACCACCGTGCCGCTGCATGCCTATTCCGGCCTTTATTGCACGGACGTGGCCAAGTCGGTGCAGGCGCCGATCCTGCACGTCAACGGCGACGATCCCGAGGCGGTGGTGTTCTGCGCCCGGATGTCGGCGGAGTACCGGATGAAGTTCGGCGCCGATGTGGTGCTGGACATTGTCTGCTACCGCCGGCATGGCCACAACGAGACGGACGAGCCGGCCTTCACGCAGCCGCTGATGTACGCCCGGATCAAGCAGACGCCGACCACCCGCACGCTCTACGCCGAGCGTCTGGCCAAGTCCGGCGACGTGCCGGCCGAGGACGGCAAGGCCATGCTGGATGCCTTCAACGTCCAGATGGAGGAGGCCTACCAGGCGGCCCAGACCTTCAAGCCCAACAAGGCCGACTGGCTGGAGGGGCACTGGTCCGGGCTGAAGGCCGCCGGCTCGGAGGATGCCGAGAAGGAGGACGGCACCGCCGTGGCGCTCGACACGCTGCGCGAGATCGGCGCCGCGCTGGCGCGCCTGCCGGAGGGCTTCAACGCCAATTCCAAGATCGTCCGCCAGCTCGAGGCGAAGCGGAACGCCATCGAGACGGGCGAGGGGATCGACTGGGCGACCGGCGAGGCCCTGGCCTTCGGCTCGCTGCTGATCGAGGGACACCGCGTCCGCCTCTCGGGGGAGGACGTGCAGCGCGGCACCTTCAGCCACCGGCACTGCGTGCTGGTCGATCAGACCAACCAGGCCGAATACATGCCGCTGAACAACATCCGCGACGGTCAGGCGCGGATGGAGGCCTTCAACTCGCTGCTCTCCGAGATGGGCGTGCTGGGCTTCGACTACGGCTATACCCTGGCCGATCCGCAGACCCTGGTGCTGTGGGAAGCGCAGTTCGGCGACTTCGCCAACGGCGCGCAGGTGGTGATCGACCAGTTCATCGCCAGCGCCGAGACGAAGTGGCTGCGGATGTCGGGCCTCGTGATGCTGCTGCCGCACGGCTATGAGGGGCAGGGGCCGGAGCATTCCTCCGCCCGGCTGGAGCGCTACCTGCAGCTGTGCGCCGAGCGCAACATGGCCGTCTGCAACTTCACCACCCCGGCCAACTACTATCACGCCCTGCGCCGCCAGCTGAAGCGCAACTACCGCAAGCCGCTGGTGGTGATGACGCCGAAGTCGTTGCTGCGCCACAAGCTGGCGGTGAGCAGCCTGGCCGATTTCGCGCCCGGCAGCACGTTCCAGACCGTGATCCCTGAGACCGATGCCATCGCCGCGCCGGACCAGGTGAAGCGCGTCGTGCTCTGCACCGGCAAGGTCTATTACGATCTGCTGCAGGAGCGGCGCGACAAGGGCGTGAAGGACGTGGCCATCGTCCGTCTGGAGCAGATGTATCCCTTCCCGAAGAACAGCCTGGCCCGCGTTCTGGGCGAGTACAGGAATGCCGAGGTCGTGTGGTGCCAGGAGGAGCCCGAGAACATGGGCGCCTGGACCTTCGTGGACCGGCGGATCGAGAAGGTGCTGAAGGCGCTGGGCGGCAAGGCGACGCGCCCCGTCTATGTCGGCCGCGAGGAGGCGGCGAGCCCCGCGACGGGTTCGGCCAAGGTTCATCAGCAGCAGCAGGAAGCCCTGGTGCGTGAAGCGCTCAGCCTGTCCTGACGTTATTGCGAGCACGCACCGGTAAAGAAGCGAGACGATACATGACCGAGATCCTGGTTCCGACCCTGGGCGAGAGCGTGACCAGCGCCACCGTGGCGCGCTGGATGAAGAAGGCCGGCGAGGCGGTGGCAGCCGATGAGCCGCTGGTGGAGCTGGAGACGGACAAGGTCACGGTGGAGGTGAATGCCCCCGCCGCCGGGGTGCTGGAGGCGATCAGCGCCGATGAGGGCGCCGAGGTCGAGCCGGGTGCGCTGCTCGGCACCATCGCCGCGGGCGACGGCGCGGGCGCCGGGAAGGTTTCCCCCAAGGCGACCGAGAAGCCGGCGGAGAAGCCCACGGACAAGCCCGCCGGTGGCGCCGCTCCGAAGGTGGAGGCGCCGCGCCAGGAGAGCGGCCCGGTGTCGCGCCCGGGGGGCAGCGGCCATGCGCCGCTGCCGGCCGCCGCCAAGATGATGGAGGAGAACAGCCTCACCGCCGAGCAGATCGGCACCGGCACCGCCAAGGACGGCCGGGTCAGCAAGGGCGACGTGCAGGCCTTCCTCTCCCGCCCCGCCCCCGAGGCGCCGAAGCCCGCCGCCAAGGCGCCGCGCCCCCTGGAGGGCGGCGAGGAGCGGGTGAAGATGACCCGCCTGCGCAAGACCATCGCCAACCGGCTGAAGGAGGCGCAGAACACCGCCGCCATGCTGACCACCTTCAACGAGGTGGACATGACGGCCGTGATGGCGTTGCGGTCCGAGTACAAGGACGCCTTCGAGAAGAAGCTCGGCACCAAGCTCGGCTTCATGTCCTTCTTCGTGAAGGCCTGCGTGGCGGCGCTGAAGGACTATCCGGCGGTCAATGCCGAGATCGACGGCGACGAGCTGGTCTACAAGAACTTCGTGCACATGGGCATCGCGGTGGGCGGCCCCTCCGGCCTGGTCGTGCCGGTGCTGAAGAACGCCGACCAGATGTCCTTCGCAGAGATCGAGAAGAGCATCTCCAACTTCGGCAAGCGCGCCCGTGACGGCCAGCTGAAGCTGGAGGAGCTTTCGGGTGGCTCCTTCACCATCACCAATGGCGGCATCTACGGCTCGCTGATGTCGACGCCGATCCTGAACCCGCCGCAGTCGGGCATCCTGGGCATGCACAAGATCCAGGAGCGCCCGATGGTGGTGGGCGGCAAGATCGAGATCCGCCCGATGATGTACCTGGCGCTGTCCTACGACCACCGCATCGTCGACGGGAAGGAGGCCGTGTCCTTCCTGGTGCGCGTCAAGGAAAGCATCGAGGATCCGCGGCGCCTGTTGCTCGACCTCTGATCCGCGTGGCGGCCGGGGCTGTCCCCGGCCTGCCCTCACGGCCAGGATCGCCGCGCGCGGTCCTGGCCGTTTTGCTGTCCGGGCTTAGGAATCGATGCTGAGATTGAGCCGCGTCACCATCTCCTTCTCATAGGCGGCGCGGCGCACCACGAAGTCGCGATAGGCCTCGCTGTCGAGATAGGCGAGCGGCATGTCCCAGCGGTCGCGGATGGCGGTGTTCTCGGGCGAGAAGAGGGCGGTGCGGAAGGCGTCGTGCAGCGCGCGCACCACGCCCGGGTCCATCCCCTTCGGCCCGGCGATGCCGTAGGGCGAGGTCACGACCATGTCGTGGCCCAGCTCGCGCAATGTCGGCACGTCCGGCAGGCGGCTTACCCGCTCGGCGGTCCAGACGCAGAGGGCGCGGAAGGTGCCGGCCTCGGCCTGCGGCATCCAGGCGGAACTGTCGGCGATGCTGTCGATCTGCCGGCCCATCAGCGCGGTGACGCCCTCCGTCGTGCCCCGGAAGGGCACATGGGTGAGCTCGATGCCGGCCCGCGAGCACAGATCCTCCATGGCGATGTGGTTCGTCGTGCCGATGCCGCTGGTGGAGTAGGTCAGCAGACCCGGCTTCGCCTTGGCCGCCGCGACGAAGCTCGCCCAGTCCTTGTAGGGGCTGTCGCCGCGGACGACGACACCGAAAAGCCAGCCGGTGAGGCCGATGACCGGGGTGAAATCCTCCACCGGGTCCCAGGATTTGGCGCGGGTGAGGAAAGGGTGCCGCAGCACCGAGAGATGGTGCTGGGACAGGGTATAGCCATCGGGCGCTGCCTGCAGCAGTTGCTGCGCCCCCAACAGGCCGCGCGCGCCCGAGCGGTTCTCGATCAGCACGGGCTGGCCGAGGGTGCGGGTCGCGAGGTCGGCCAGGGAACGGATCTGCGCGTCCGAGGAGCCGCCGGGGGGCCAGGGCAGGATCAGGCGGATCGGCCGGTCGGGGAAGCGGCCCTGGGCCAGGGCCGGGCGGCTCAGCGAGGCGGCGCCGAGCGTCACGCCGGACAGGGCGAGCAGCCTGCGTCGCGACAGGGCGCGCAAGGGGTGATACGGCATGGATCGTCTCCCATCAGGGCGCCTTCACGGCGCCTCCTTCTGCGCGCCAGATTGGCAGAAGCCTTGCCCGCGCCGCAACAGGAGGAGTCGCGCCTTCACCGGCACCTGCGAATGGTGGCGCGTCGCCGCCACCCCCTTGCCGCGCGGGCGCTGGCGGGCCAGTTTGCCGGCCAGTTCTGCTTCGTCTCATCCTCCTGTCAGCCAAGGGTGCTTGCCCATGTCCGAGAGCTTCGACGTCATTGTCATCGGTGCCGGCCCCGGCGGCTATGTCTGCGCCATCCGGGCCGCGCAGCTCGGGCTGAAGGTGGCCTGCGTCGAGCAGCGCGAGACGCTCGGCGGCACCTGCCTCAACGTCGGCTGCATCCCCTCCAAGGCACTGCTGCAATCCTCGGAAAGCTTCGACGAGACGAAGCACAAGTTCGCCGAGCACGGCATCCTGGTCGATGGCGTGAAGCTCGACCTCGCCCGCATGCAGGCGCGCAAGGGCGAGGTCGTGACGGCCAACACCAAGGGCGTCGAGTTCCTGTTCAAGAAGAACAAGATCACCTGGCTGAAAGGCAAGGGGAAGATCCTCGCCGCCGGCAAGGTGGAGGTTGCCGGCCAGACCTACGAGACGAAGAACATCGTCATCGCCACCGGCTCCGACAGCGCGCCGCTGAAGGGCGTCGAAGTGGACGAGAAGCAGATCGTCACCTCGACCGGCGCGCTGGAGCTGGAGAAGGTGCCGGGCCATTTCGTGGTCATCGGCGGCGGCGTGATCGGGCTGGAGCTGGGCAGCGTCTGGCGCCGCCTGGGCGCGGAGGTCACGGTGATCGAATATCTCGACCGCCTGGTGCCCGGCATGGACGCCGAGACCGCCAAGCAGTTCGAGCGGATCCTGACCAAGCAGGGCATCAAGTTCCGGCTGAAGTCCAAGGTGACCGGCGCGGCGAAGTCGGCCGATGGCGTGACGCTGACCGTCGAGCCCGCCGCCGGCGGCGCGGCCGAGGAGGTCAAGGCCGATGTGGTGCTGCTGGCCATCGGCCGCCGCGCCTATACCGAGGGTCTGGGCCTCGCCGAGGCCGGCGTCGAGCTGGACGAGCGCGGCCGGGTGAAGACCGACAGGCATTTCGCCACCAACGTTCCGGGCGTCTACGCCATCGGTGACGTCATCGCCGGGCCGATGCTGGCGCACAAGGCCGAGGATGAGGGTGTCGCCCTGGCCGAGCGGCTGGTCGGGCAGGCCGGGCACGTCAACTACGGTGTGATCCCCGCCATCGTCTACACCTGGCCCGAGATCGCCAGCGTGGGCGAGACCGAGGAGGAGCTGAAGGCGCGCGGACAGGCCTACAAGGTCGGCAAGTTCCCCTTCATGGCCAATGGCCGCGCCCGCGCCATGGGTGACACGGACGGCTTCGTGAAGATCCTGGCCGACAAGGAGACGGACAGGGTGCTCGGCTGCCACATCCTGGGCCCGGATGCCGGCACGCTGATCGCCGAGGTCGCCATCGCCATGGAATTCGGCGCCAGCGCCGAGGATGTGGCGCGCACCTGCCATGCCCACCCAACGCTGTCGGAGGCGGTGAAGGAGGCGGCGCTCGCCGTGGACGGCCGGCCTCTGCACATCTGAGGCGGGACATTCGAGACGGGGCAGGGGAGGGATCTCCCCCGCGCCCGGGAGGCGATGCGGCATGTCCAGGGTGACCCGGGCCACCCAGGCCCTCGACAGGGCGGGGATCGCCTTCGCCCTCCGCGAATATGCCTATGATCCGGAGGCCGCAAGCATCGGCCTCCACGCCGCCGGCGCCATCGGCGAGCCGCCGGCGCGGGTACTCAAGACGTTGATGGCGGCGGTGGACGGCCGGCCGGTCTGCGTCGTCATCCCTTCGGACCGCGAGGCCAGCATGAAGCGGCTGGCCGCGGCCTTTGGCGGCCGCCAGGCGCGGATGCTCAGCCCGGCCGAGGCGGAGCGGATCACCGGCTATCACGTCGGCGGCATCAGCCCCTTCGGCCAGCGGCGCGCCGTGCCGGTGGCCATCGAGGCCTCCGCGCTCTCCGAGCCCTACATCTTCGTCAATGGCGGGCAGCGCGGCCTGCAGCTCCGGCTCGATCCCGCCGCGGCCCTGGCGGCGCTGGGCGGTCGGGCGGCCCCGCTGATCGCATGACCTCCGGCTTGAGATGGCGGGCCGGACGGGCCATCTGCGGAGCATGGTCGCTCTCCGCCCGTCCTGGAAACGCCGGCTTGCCGGGTGGAGCCTCCTTCTCCTGGGCGTGATCGGCCTGATCCTGCCTCTGCTGAACGGGACGATCTTCCTGCTGCTGGGCCTTTTCGTGCTGCGGGAGCAGTATGTCTGGTCGCAGCGCTGCCTCGCCTGGTGCGATCGCCGCTGGCCGGGACGCCTGGACTCCCTGGCCGCGGTGGAGGCGAAGATGCTGCGGTGGTGTCGCGAGACCGGGGGCCGGCTGCGCCGCCGCCTGGGGCTGGGTTGAGGCCGGGCCGCCTCGGGGAGTTGTCGCCACCCGCCATTGACTTGGCGCGATCTCCCCCTCGAAACTGCGCCAACTATCCATATGGGGACCTCGGATGAGCTGCCGCGATCATGTTCTGGCGGGTTTGGACCTGAGGAATTCCCTGGGCATCGAGGTCGGCCCCCTGGCCTCGCCGCTGGTGACGCGCGCCGAGGGGCGGATCATCTATGTCGATCACATCGACACGGCGGGCCTGCGCGCGAAGTACGCCGGGCGCCCCGGCATCGATGTCGAGAACATCGTCGAGGTTGACGCGGTCTGGGGCGACAAGACGCTGCGCGAGGCCGTCGGGGAGGGCGTGACGGCCGACTACCTGTTGGCCTCCCACCTCATCGAGCATGTGCCGGACCTGCTGGGCTGGCTCGAGGAGGCGCGCTCGGTGCTCCGTCCCGGCGGCAAGCTGCGGCTGGTGGTGCCGGACCGGCGCTTCACCTTCGACTATCTCCGGCGCGAGAGCCGCCTGTCGGACGCCCTCCACGCCAGCCTCGTGAAGGCGCGGGTGCCGCAGCTGCCGGCGCTGCTGGATCACATCCTGGAAGCCGTCACCCTCGATGCGCGGCAGGCCTGGCAGGCGTCGCCGGACCCGGAAAGCCTGCCGCGCATCCATGATCTCGGCCTGGCCCAGCGCATCGGGCAGGATGTGCTGGAGAACGGCACCTATCACGACGTGCATTGCTGGGTCTTCACCCCCGCCTCCTTCGCCGGGCTGATGGAGCGTGCCTCCGGGCTCGGCCTGGTGCGGTTCAGCTGCGAGCGGTTCTTCGACACCGCGCCCGACGAGGTGGACTTCACCGTGGCCATGGAGGTCAGCGATGACCCCGCCGCCGCCGCCGCGAGCTGGCGCCGCATGCGGGAGGCCTGCGCCGACCTGCCACCACGTGCGGCGGCGACCGTCGCGGCTCCCACGCCGGCGGAGCGGGAGGCGGAGCATGAAGCCCTGGCGCGGGCACGCGAGGAACGGGCCGAGCAGCGGGTGCGCGCCGAGCTGGCCCCTCAGCTCGCCGCGCTGCAGCAGGAGAAGGCGGCCGTGCTGGCGGAACTCGCGGCGATGCGGGCCTCGCGCCTCTGGCGCCTCCTCTCCCCCTGGCGCCGGCTGCGGGGGCAGCACCACGATACCATCCCGGCGGCCGCGTCGGCGCAGCCCGGCGCCCTGGCGAAGGGCGAGCGCCTCGGCTCCTCCACCGCGCCCCAGGCGCATGGCGGATGAGCTAGAGCATTTGTTCTTGCGAGCATCCTCACCCGATCAGGTCCTTCGACCTGATCGGGATCTGCTCTAGTCGGCCCGCGGATGTGCCTTCCGCCAGCTGTCCAGCAGCCGGGCGGCATCCACGCCGGTATAGCGCTGGGTGGTGGAAAGGCTGGCATGGCCCAGCAGTTCCTGGATGGCGCGGAGATCCGCGCCGGCGCCCAGCAGATGGGTGGCGAAGGAATGGCGCAGCGCATGCGGCGTGGCGCTCTCCGGCAGGCCGGCCAGCCGCCGGTAGTGGCGCAGCGCCCGTTGCGCCACCGCCGCATCCAGCCTGCCGCCCCGCGCGCCGAGGAACAGGGGCTGATCGGCTGAGGGATGGCCGCGCAGGCGCAGATAGGCCGCCACGGCCTCCGCCACGGCCGGCAGGACCGGGACGACGCGCTCCTTCTGCCCCTTTCCGCGGATCCGCAGGCCGATGCCGGCCCGTGGCGCGTCCCGCACATCCAGCCCCAGCGCCTCGGAGATCCGCAGGCCGCAGCCGTAGAGCAGGGTGAAGAGGGCCTGGTCCCGCGCCGCCAGCAGGGGGTCGGCCTCTACGCTGCCGGCGTCGCGCGCCACCTCCCGCGCCTGCTCGGCGGTCAAGGGCCTGGGCGCGGGGGGGACCACCCGGGGGCCGCGCAGCCCCGCCAGCGCCACGGGCGTCATTCCATGGCGCCGGGCCAGGAAGCGCAGGAAGCCCCGGATCGCCGCCAGTTGCCGCGCCCGGGTGGCATTGCCGACACCGTCGCGCATCGCCCGCTCGGCCAGGAAGGCGCGCAGATCGGCGGGGCGGAGCGCTGCCAGCGCGGCAAGGTCCGGCTCGCCGCCGAGATGCCGGCTGAGGAAGCCCAGGAAGTCCGCCAGATCGGCGCCATAGGCGGCCAGGGTGTGCGGGCTGGCGCGCCGCTCGCGCGCCAGCCAGTCCAGCCATTGCTCGCGCGCCGCCAGCCCGGTCGCGGGTTCCGTCATCGCAAAAGCGCCGTGGCCAGGGCGCGGGCGAGGAAGAGCAGCTGCGCCGCGCTGCCCCGCGCCGGCAGGTCCGCCACGCCGCGCGCGCCCAGCACCAGCAGGGCGGGAGGGCCAGGCAGCGGAACGCGGACCAGCGCGTCGGAGGTGATCAGCCCGGCGGCCTCGGCATGCAGCAGGGAAAGGTCGGTCGGCCTGGTGCGCAACAGCGCGTCGCGGCCGGCCGGCATCAGCCGGGCGACGCTGCCCGCCGGCAGGAAAAGCCGGTGCGCCGAGGGCAAGTCCTCCGTGGCCAGGGCGCAATGCGCCAGGCCGAGCAGGGCGGGCCATTCCTGGTGCACCGTCTCGGCCGGCTCATGGCTGGCGATCAGGGCCAGGATGGCGGCGCGGATGCGGGCGGCAAAGCCGTCGCCCTCGCGCAGGGCATCGGCCATGTCGCGCGTCGCGGCGCGCTCGGCGGCCAGCATCGCCGCCATGTGGTCAGTCAGCGTCTCGCCATGGACGCGGCGCGGCGGCGCCAGCATCCGGTAGAGATCCGGCCGTTCCGCCAGGAAGCCGGGATGGTCGCGCAGCCAGGCGGCGACGGCATCCGGGTTCACGGCGGCAGGGCCGGGCCGGGTCAGGCGCCCCGCCTCACAGGATGCTCTGCCCGGTTTTCTTCCAGTCGGCCAGGAAGGCCTCCAGGCCGCGATCGGTCAGCGGGTGGCGGATGAGCTGGCGGATCACGGCGGGGGGCAGCGTCGCCACCTCGGCGCCCAGCTTGGCCGCCTGCACCAGATGGACCGGATGCCGCACCGAGGCGACCAGCACCTCGGTCCGCAGCGCCGGATAGGCGCGGTAGATCTGCACGATGTCGGCGATCAGCTGCATGCCGTCCTGGGCGATGTCGTCCAGCCGGCCGACGAAGGGCGAGATGTAGGCAGCCCCCGCCTTCGCCGCGAGCAGCGCCTGGGCGGCCGAGAAGCAGAGGGTGACGTTGACCGGCGTGCCCTCGTTGGACAGGGCGCGGCAGGTGCGCAGCCCGGCCTCGGTCAGCGGCACCTTGACCGCGACGTTGCGGGCGATGTCGCGCAGGTAGCGGCCCTCGGCCAGCATGCCCTCGTAATCCGTCGCGGTCACCTCGGCCGAGACCGGGCCGGGGGTGATCTCGCAGATCTCGGCGATCACCTCCGCCATCCGCCGCCCCGACTTGGCGATCAGCGAGGGGTTGGTGGTGACGCCGTCGACCATGCCGAGCTCGGCGAGGGCGCGGATCTCGGAGACCTCGGCGGTGTCGACGAAGAACTTCATGCTGGGAATCCCGTGGGGGCCGCGGGTGTCCCGCCGCCGTTGCGTTTTCGTTCCTGCGGGGCAGCATAGCGGATGCCGGGTGTTGAACGAAAGTCCGGCGCGGCGGAGAAGGGAGCGATGGCCCGTCTGCCCGTGCTGCTGCCCCTGCCGCTCGCCGGCGCCTACGACTACCGCGTGCCGGCCGGCATGGTGCCGCCGGAACGGGGCAGCTTCGTCGTCGTGCCGCTGTCCGGGCGGCTGATGATCGGCGTGGTCTGGGATGGCGAGGCCGATCCCGACCTGTCCGAGAAGCGGCTGCGCGACATCCAGTCGGTGCTCGATGTGCCGCCGATGACGGAGAGCCTGCGCCGCTTCGTCGACTGGGTGGCGGCCTATACGCTGAGCCCGCCCGGCGCGGTGCTCCGCATGGCGATGAGCGCGCCCTCGGCGCTGGAGCCGCCGGCGGCGAAGGCGGGCTGGCGCCTCTCGCCGCTGGGCGCGCGGGCCAAGCGCGGGGAGGCGGCGGCGCGGCTGACCGAGGGCCGCCGCCGCGTGCTGGACGTGATGGAGCCCGGCGAGGTCCATCCGCCGGGGGAGGTCGCCACCGAGGCCGGCGTCTCTCCCGGCGTGGTGCGCGGCATGGCCGATGCGGGGCTGCTGGAGAGCGCCCTGCTGCCGCCGGGCCAGGCCTTCCCGGCGCCGGATCCGCGGCGCCCCGGCCCGGCGCTGGGGGAGGCCCAGGCGGAGGCCGCCACGGCGCTGCGCGCCGCCGTCGCGGCGCGAGGCTTCGGCGTGACCCTGCTGACCGGCGTCACCGGCTCGGGCAAGACCGAGGTCTATCTGGAGGCGGTGGCCGAATGCGTGGCGCAGGGCCGGCAGGCGCTGGTGCTCCTGCCCGAGATTGCCCTCTCGACCCAGTGGCTGGAGCGTTTCGAGGCCCGCTTCGGGGTGCCGCCGGCGCTCTGGCACTCGGAGCTCGGCAGCCGGCGGCGGCGCGACACCTGGCGGGCGGTGGCGGAAGGGAAGGTCGCGGTCCTGGTCGGCGCCCGCTCGGCGCTCTTCCTGCCCTATCCCGAGCTCGGCCTGATCGTCGTGGACGAGGAGCACGAGACCGCCTTCAAGCAGGAGGACGGCGTCGTCTACTCGGCGCGCGACATGGCGGTGGTGCGTGCCCGGCTGGCCGGGGCCGCCTGCGCCCTGGTCTCCGCGACACCCAGCCTCGAGACGCTGGTGAACGCCGAGAGCGGCCGCTACGCCGCCCTTCACCTGCCGACGCGGCATGGCGGCGCGGCGCTGCCCGAGGTCGTGGTCATCGACCAGCGCGTGGCGCCGCCGGAGCGGGGGCGCTTCCTGAGCCCGGCCCTGGTCGCCGCGGTGCGCGAGACGCTGGCCGCCGGGCAGCAGGCCATGCTGTTCCTGAACCGCCGCGGCTACGCGCCCCTGACCCTCTGCCGCGCCTGCGGCCACCGCCTGCGCTGCCCCAACTGCACCGCCTGGCTGGTCGAGCACCGGCTGCAGCGCCGGTTGCAATGCCACCATTGCGGCCATGCCGAGCCGATCCCGCCCGCCTGCCCGGAATGCGGCGCCGAGGGCAGCCTGACCCCGCTCGGCCCCGGCGTGGAGCGGGTGCAGGAGGAGGCGGCCGAGCTGTTCCCCGAGGCGCGGCGGCTGGTCATGGCCTCGGACACCATTCCCGGCCCGCTGGCGGCGGCCGAGGCCGCGCGATCCATCGCCGCGCGCGAGGTGGACCTGATCATCGGCACGCAGATCGTCGCCAAGGGCTGGCATTTCCCGCATCTGACGCTCGTCGGCGTGGTCGATGCCGATCTTGGCCTGGCCGGGGGCGACCTGCGCGCCGCCGAGCGGACGGTGCAGCTGCTGCACCAGGTGGCGGGCCGCGCCGGGCGTGCCGAGGCGCCGGGGCGGGTGCTGCTGCAGAGCTGGAACCCGGACCACCCGGTGCTGCAGGCCCTCGTCGCCAACGACCTCGACGCCTTCATGGCCACCGAGGCGGAGCAGCGCCGGCCCGGGCACTGGCCGCCCTTCGGCCGGCTGGCGGCGCTGATCATAAGCGCCGAGGACGAGCGGGAGGCCGACCGGGCGGCGCGCGACCTCGGGCTTGCCGCGCCACGCGCCGAGGGGGTGGAGGTGCTGGGCCCGGCCCCCGCGCCGCTCGCCCTGCTGCGCGGGCGGCACCGGCGGCGGCTGCTGCTGAAGGCCCGGCGCGAGGTGATGGTGCAGCCGCTGCTGCGGGCCTGGCTGGCCCGGGTGCCGCTCCCCGCCTCGGTCCGCGTGCAGGTGGATGTCGATCCCGTAAGCTTCCTGTGACGGTTGCTCTCCGCCACGGTCTTGCGCGCCCTGCGATACGGAGGGGCGGAAACAGGTGCGCACGGTGAACGTGCGGTAACGAATCCGTCCTACCCCCCGTTGCCGCCCTGCGACAAGCCGTGTTAATGCCGGCGCGCCGCGACGGGCCTGCCCGACGCGTCGATTTCATGTCCAATCGCCGTCAGGGGATGCCCGCAGGGGCCGCTCGGATGCGCGGGGGGACGCCGGGAAAGCAAGAGAACGGGATTCTCCGTGGCCTCCGAAGCGACCAACGTCTCGCCGAACGCGACGCATCATCCCTCCGGCCTGTCCCAGCGCTACGCGCTGGCGCTGCTGGAACTTGCCAAGGACAGGAAGTCGGTGGACGCGGTCGCCGCCGACCTGGAGCGCCTCCAGGAGCTCTGGCAGAACGACGCGCCCTTCCGCGCCTTCATCGAGGATCCGCGCCTGGACGCCAGCGCCCAGCGGCGCGGCGCCTTCGCGGTCCTCGACCGGGTCGGCATCAGCGGCGATGTCCGCAACCTGATCGGCGTGCTGATCGCCAACCGGCGCCTGCCCTCCCTGCCGTCGGTCATCGCCGCCTTCGGCGCGCTCCTCGCCGAGCAGCGCGGGCAGCAGACCGCCGAGGTGGCCACCGCCCATCCGCTGACCGACACCCAGCGCACGCAGCTCGCGGCGCGGCTGACGGAAGCCGGCTATTCCAACGTGAAGCTGGTCGAGCGCGTCGATCCCACCCTGCTGGGTGGCCTGGTCGTTCGCCTCGGCTCCCGCCTCTACGACAGCTCTATCAAGTCCAAGCTGCAACGCCTGCAATATGCCATGAAGGGGGCCGCCTGATGGAAATCCGTCCCGCCGAGATCTCGGAGATCCTGAAGCAGCAGATCGCCGGCTTCGATGCCGATGCGAATGTTGCCGAAGTCGGCACCGTGCTGAGCGTGGGCGACGGCATCGCCCGCGTCTACGGCCTGCAGAATGTCATGGCCGGTGAGCTGGTCGAGTTCCCCGGAGCCGGCCTGAAGGGCATGGCGCTGAACCTCGAGACCGACAATGTCGGCGTCGTGATCTTCGGCGACGACCGCCAGGTCCGCGAGGGCGACACCGTCTCCCGCACCGGCGACATCGTCTCCGTGCCGGTGGGCAAGGGCCTGCTCGGCCGCGTGGTCGACGGCCTGGGCAATCCCATCGACGGCAAGGGCCCGCTGACGGACGTCAAGCAGGCGCTGGTCGAGGTGAAGGCGCCGGGCATCATCCCGCGCAAGTCCGTGCACGAGCCGATGCAGACCGGCATCAAGGCGATCGACGCGCTGATCCCGATCGGCCGCGGCCAGCGCGAGCTGATCATCGGCGACCGCCAGACCGGCAAGACGGCCGTCATCATCGACACCATCATCAACCAGAAGCCGATCAACGCTTCGGGCGATGAGGCCAAGAAGCTCTACACGATCTACGTCGCCGTCGGCCAGAAGCGCTCCACCGTCGCGCAGCTCGTGCGCACGCTGGAGGAGAACGGCGCCCTCGAATACTCGATCATCGTCGCCGCCACCGCCTCCGACCCGGCGCCGATGCAGTTCCTGGCGCCCTATACCGGCTGCGCCATGGGCGAGTTCTTCCGCGACAACGGCATGCATGCGGTCATCTTCTACGATGACCTGTCGAAGCAGGCCGTGGCCTACCGCCAGATGTCGCTGCTGCTGCGCCGCCCGCCGGGCCGCGAGGCCTATCCGGGCGACGTCTTCTACCTGCACTCGCGCCTGCTCGAGCGCGCGGCGAAGATGAATGACGATTTCGGCGCCGGCTCGCTGACCGCCCTGCCGGTGATCGAGACCCAGGCCGGCGACGTCTCCGCCTATATCCCGACCAACGTGATCTCCATCACGGACGGGCAGATCTTCCTGGAGACCGAGCTGTTCTTCAAGGGCATCCGCCCGGCCGTGAACGTCGGCCTCTCGGTCAGCCGCGTCGGCTCCGCCGCCCAGATCAAGGCGATGAAGCAGGTGGCCGGCAAGATCAAGCTGGAGCTGGCGCAGTACCGCGAGATGGCGGCCTTCGCCCAGTTCGCCTCCGACCTCGACGCTTCCACCCAGGCCCTGCTGGCCCGTGGCGCGCGCCTGACCGAGCTGCTGAAGCAGCCGCAGTACAAGCCGGTGCCGGTCGAGGAGCAGGTACTGTCCCTCTTCGCGGGCGTGCGCGGCTACCTCGACCGGATCGAGGTCTCCAAGGTCGGCGCCTTCGAGTCCCAGCTGCTGTCCTCGGTCAAGGCGAACGCGCCGGAGATCCTGGAGAGCATCCGCGACAAGAAGGAGATCACCAAGGAGAACGAGGCGAAGCTGGTGTCCTTCATGGACGACTTCGCCAAGTCCTTCTCGGCCTGAAGGCGGGTCCAGGGAGCGATCCATGGCCAACCTCAAGGAATTGCGGGGACGCATCAACAGCGTCAAGTCGACCCGCAAGATCACCCAGGCGATGAAGATGGTCGCGGCGGCGAAGCTCCGCCGCGCCCAGCAGCAGGCCGAGGCGGCGCGCCCCTATGCCGAGCGGATGGCGCGCATGCTCGCCTCGCTCGGCCAGGCCGTGGCCGGCAATCCGGACGCGCCGAAGCTCCTGGTCGGCAGCGGCGGCGACAGGACGCACCTGCTGATCGTGGTGTCCGGCGAGCGTGGCCTGGCGGGCGCCTTCAACACCAATGTCGGCCGCTTCGCGCGCAACCGCATCCGCGAGCTCGAGGCCCAGGGCAAGACCGTCAAGGTGCTGGCGGTCGGCCGCAAGGGCGCCGCCTACCTGAAGCGGGACTTCGCCTCCCGCATCGTCGGCGAGGTGTCCTTCCAGGGCAAGAAGCGCGTCGGCTTCGAGGAGGCGCAGGAGATCGCGACCCGCGTCACCGCCATGCTCGAGGCGGGCGAGTTCGATGTCTGCACGCTGGTCTTCAACCACTTCCGCAACGTCATCAGCCAGGTGCCGACGGCGCAGCAGCTGATCCCGGCCGAGCTGCCGGCGGCGAAGGAGGCGGCGGAGGCCCCGGGCGAGGTGGGCGCGTGGTACGAGTATGAGCCGGACGAGGCCACCATCCTGGCGCAGATCCTGCCCAAGAACCTGGCCATCCAGATCTACCGTGCCATCCTGGACAGCACCGCCGGCTTCTACGGCAGCCAGATGAACGCGATGGACAACGCCACGCGCAACGCGGGCGAGATGATCAACAAGCTGACCCTGACCTACAACCGTACCCGCCAGGCCAATATCACCAGCGAGCTGATCGAGATCATCTCCGGGGCCGAGGCACTCTGAGGGGAATGAGCACTGCCATGAAGAACAACGTTGGCAAGGTCACCCAGGTCCTGGGCGCCGTGGTGGACGTGCAGTTCCCCTCCGAACTGCCCTTCATCATGAACGCGCTGACCACCAAGATCGGCGACCGCACCCTGGTGCTGGAAGTGGCGCAGGAGCTCGGCGAGCGCACCGTGCGCTGCATCGCCATGGACACGACCGACGGTCTGGTCCGCGGCACCGAGGTGGTCGACACCGGCAAGGGCATCGCCGTGCCGGTGGGCGAGGGCACGCTGGGCCGCATCCTGAACGTCATCGGCGAGCCGATCGACGAGCGCGGCCCGGTCCCGCACGACAAGGTCTACACCATCCACCGCGAGGCTCCGGCCTTCGACGAGCAGGCGACGGCGGCCGAGATCCTGGTGACGGGCATCAAGGTCATCGACCTGCTGGCCCCCTACCTGAAGGGCGGCAAGATCGGCCTCTTCGGCGGCGCCGGCGTCGGCAAGACCGTGACCATCCAGGAGCTGATCAACAACATCGCCAAGGGCCATGGCGGCGTGTCGGTCTTCGCGGGCGTCGGTGAGCGCACCCGCGAGGGCAACGACCTCTACCACGAGATGATCGACGCCGGCGTCATCAAGCTGGGCGAGAACACCACCGAGGGCTCCAAGGTGGCGCTGGTCTATGGCCAGATGAACGAGCCGCCGGGCGCCCGCGCGCGCGTGGCGCTGTCGGGCCTGTCGATGGCGGAGTACTTCCGTGATGAGCAGGGCCAGGACGTCCTGTTCTTCATCGACAACATCTTCCGCTTCACCCAGGCGGGCGCCGAGGTCTCGGCGCTGCTGGGTCGCATCCCCTCCGCCGTGGGCTACCAGCCGACGCTGGCCACCGACATGGGCGCGCTGCAGGAGCGGATCACCTCGACCAAGAAGGGTTCGATCACCTCGGTCCAGGCCATCTACGTGCCCGCCGACGACCTGACCGACCCGGCGCCCGCCACCTCCTTCGCCCACCTGGACGCGACCACGGTTCTGTCGCGCTCCATCGCGGAGCAGGCGATCTTCCCGGCCGTGGACCCGCTGGACTCCACCAGCCGCGCCCTCGACCCGCGCATCATCGGCGACGAGCACTACAACACCGCCCGCGAGGTGCAGAGGATCCTGCAGACCTACAAGTCGCTGCAGGACATCATCGCCATCCTGGGCATGGACGAGCTGTCCGAGGACGACAAGCTGATCGTGGCGCGCGCGCGCAAGATCCAGCGCTTCCTCTCCCAGCCCTTCCATGTGGCCGAGGTCTTCACCGGCACGCCGGGCGTGTTCGTGAAGATCGAGGACACGGTCCGCTCCTTCGCCGCCATCTGCAAGGGCGAGTACGACCACCTCCCCGAGGCCGCCTTCTACATGGTCGGCACCATCGAGGACGCGGTGAAGAAGGGCGAGAGCCTCAAGGCCGCGGCCTGAGCATCCGAGGGGGAACCGACCCATGGCGACCTTCAACCTGGAACTGGTCAGCCCGGAGAAGCTCCTCCTCTCCCGCCCCGTCGAGATGGTCATCATCCCGGCGGCGGAGGGCGAGATGGGAGTGCTGCCCGGCATGGCACCGATGATCGTGGCCCTCCGGGGCGGCGTCATCCAGGTGCAGGAGAACGGCCAGATCACCGAGAAGCTGTTCGTCATGGGCGGCTTCGTGGAGATCACGCCGACCCGCGTGACGGTACTGGCCGACGAGGCCACGCCGGTCGCCCAGCTCTCCCGCGCCGAGGCCTCGGCCCGCGTGCGGGAGGCCGAGGCGGCTTACAACCAGGCAGCGTCCGGCGAGGCGCCGGAAGTGCGCGAGGCGGCGATGGATCGCCTCCTCGCCGCGCGCGAGATGGAGACGGCCGCCGAGGCCGCCTGAGCCCGCGCCCCTCTTTCCGGTCCGGCAGCGCCGTCCGCCACCAGCGGGCGGCGTTTTCATGTCCGGCGGGGCAGGGAGAGGATCACAACCCAAGGTCGTGGAATCTCCTCGCGCTCCCCTGGCATGATGCTAGGGTGGACGGCATGACGATCGAGACAGCCAGCGGGACAGGGAGCCGGCTTTGCCTGCCCCCGTGACCCGCCGCGGCCTGGGCCTTCTCGGCCTTTCCACGGCCGCTCCGGCCCTGGCGGCGCCCGCCGCCGGGGGGCTGGCCGCCATCGCCCGCGCCCGCGGCATCACCTTCGGCGCCGCCGCCCAGCACAGCCTGCTGACCGGGGATGCCGCCTATGCCGCGGCCTTCGCCGCCGAGGCCGGCCTGCTGGTTCCGGAATGGGAGGCCAAGTGGGCCGATCTGCAGCCGGAGGAAGGCCGATTCGACACCGCGCCGCTGGATGGCCTGCTGTCCTGGGCCCAGGAGCGGGCGATGCCCGTCCGGGGCCATGCGCTGGTCTGGCACAACGCCATGCCCGATTGGCTCGGCCGGGCGCTGGCCGAGGGGCGCGAGCGCGCGCTGTCGGTGATGGCGGCGCATTTCGACAAGGTCCTCGCGCACACGCGGCTGCGGATCCGCGACTGGGATGTGGTCAACGAACCCGTCGCCAATCCTCCCGGCAGCGACGTGCCGCAGGCGGGCGAGGGCACGCTGCGGGACACGCCCTGGCTGCGCGCCCTGGGGCCCGCCTATATCGACACCGCCCTGCGCATGGCGCGGGAGCGCGATGCGACCCTGCGCCTCACCCTCAACGAGTATGGCATCGAGGAGGACACGCCCGACGCCGCCGAGAAGCGCCGGCGGCTGCTCGCCCTTCTGCGCGGCCTGCTGGAGCGCGGCGCGCCGCTCGACGCGGTGGGCATCCAGGCCCATCTGCAACTGCGGCGCCCCTTCAGCCCGGCCCCCTTCGCCGCCTTCCTGGCCGAGCTGCGGCGCATGGGCCTGGCCGTCCTGATCACCGAGATGGACATCCGCGAGGCGCCGGACGCGCCGGCCTCCCTCCCGGCGCGCGACGCGCTGGTGGCCGAGCGGGCCTATGCCTTCGTCTCCACGGCGTTGGAGGGTGGCGCGCGCAGCGTGCTGGCCTGGGGCCTGTCCGATCGGTATTCCTGGCTGCGGCAGGAGCCGGCGGTGGCGCTGGGGCCGGATCGCAGCCATCGCGGCCTGCCGCTGGACGAGGAATGGCGGCGCAAGCCCCTGTGGCAGGCCCTGGCGCGGGCCTTTCAGGGGGGGTGAGGGCGGAAAGCGGGCCGCGGGGGGCAGACAAGGCGGCCGGCCGGGTGTTTCCTGCGCGCCGCAGATGCTGGAGCGCCCATGGACCTCGCCACTCTCGAAACCCCCGTGCCGGTCGTCGACCTCGATATCGTCGAGGCCAATCTGAAGCGCATGCAGGCCTATTGCGACGCCCATGGCATCGCGCTGCGGCCGCATATCAAGACGCACAAGATCCCGCGCCTGGCGCTGCACCAGGTGGAGCTTGGCGCGCGTGGCATCACCTGCCAGAAGCTGGGCGAGGCCGAGGTCATGGCCGCGGCCGGGCTGGACGATATCCTGATCTCCTATCCGTTGCTCGGCGCCGGCAAGGCGGAGCGGCTGGCGGCGCTGTCCCGCCGCGTGCGGATGCGGGTCTCGGTGGACAATCCCGTCGCCGTCGCCACCGCCGCGGAGGCGGCCCGGCAGGGGGCTGAGATCGGCCTGCTGGTCGAGTTCGATTCCGGCAATGGCCGCACCGGCGTCACCAGCATCGACGGCGTGGTGGAGCTGGCCCGGCGCATCCGCGAGACCCCAGGGCTGCGCTATGACGGGCTGATGAACTACCCGGTCAGCCCGCGCACCGGCGAGATCCTGCGCGAGCTGCTGCCGCGGCTGAAGGCGGAGGGGCTGGAGCCCGCCATCATCTCCGGCGGCGGCACGCCCAATGCCTTCCGCACGCACGAGATGGCGCGCGTCACCGAGCTTCGCGTCGGCACCTATATCTACAACGACCGCATGCAGGTCGCCGCCGGCCATGCCGGCTGGGAGGATTGCGCCTTCGCCCTGCATGTCACGGTGATCAGCCGCCCCGAGCCGCACCGCGCCATCATCGATGCCGGCTCCAAGACCTTCGCCGCCGACATCATGCCGGCGGGGCCGCAGGAGGGGCATGGCTACTTCCCCGACTATCCCGGCGCCCGGCTGGAGAAGATGAGCGAGGAGCACGGCATGGTGGATCTCTCCGGCTGCGACCGGAAGCCCGAGATCGGCCAGCGCCTGCGGGTCATTCCCAACCACGTCTGCCCGGTCAGCAACCTGCACGACCGGATCGCGGTGACGCGCGGCGGCGCCTTCCAGGAGTTCTGGGACGTGGCGGCGCGCGGCCGCAGCCAGTGACACGACCCGAGTGACACGAGAGGAGTTCACGATGAGCGCCGAAGACCGCCTGGCCGCCCTGGGCCACACCCTGCCCACCGTCGGCAAGCCGCTGTTCAACTACGTGCCGTTCCGCCGCGCCGGCGACATCGCCTTCCTCTCCGGCCAGGTGCCGCGCCTGGCCGATGGCACGGTGATCGCCGGCAAGGTGGGGGCCGGGATGAGCGTGGAGGAGGCGCAGAAGGCCGCGATCCTCTGCGGCCTGCACCTTCTGGCGGTCGCGAAGGTGGCGGCGGGCTCGCTGGAGAAGGTCGAGATGCTGAAGATCTTCGGCATGGTGAACGCCACGCCGGAGTTCGGCCAGCAGCCCAAGGTGATCGACGCCTGCTCGAACCTGATGGTCGAGGTGCTGGGCGAGCGCGGCCGGCATGCCCGCTCGGCGGTCGGCATGGGTTCGCTGCCCTCGGACGTGCCGGTCGAGATCGAGGCGGTGATCCGCATCCTGGACTGAGGCGGCGGGGGCCGGGCGGGGGCGCCCCCCCCCCCCCGCCCCCCCCCCCCCCCGGGGGGGGGCCCCGTCCTTTCCGCGCCCCTCCCCCCATTTCGCGCCTCCGCCACCGGGTCTAAGCTCCGGCTCCCGAGACGGAGGAATCCATGTCCGACCACGTCATTGCCGCCCCCCCCGCCGCCAGTGTCCCCGTGCAGGGCGGCGGCAGCTTTCCCGTTCGCCGGATTTTCTGCGTCGGCCGCAATTATGCCGAGCATACCCGCGAGATGGGCGGCGATCCGACGCGAGAGCAGCCCTTCTATTTCACCAAGCCCTTCGATGCCGTGGTGACCGGCGGGGCCGACACGGCCTATCCGCCCGCCACCTCCGACCTGCATCACGAGATGGAGCTGGTCATCGCCATCGGCACCGGCGGCAAGGACATCGCGGAATCGGCGGCGCTGAAGCATGTCTGGGGCTACGCCGCCGGCCTCGACATGACCCGCCGCGACCTCCAGGCCCAGGCCAAGAAGACCGGCAAGCCCTGGGACATGGCCAAGGGCTTCGACCAGTCCTGCCCGATCGGCCCGATCGTCCGGGCCGAGGGCGTCGATCCCTCCAGAGGCCGGATCGAGCTCAAGGTGAACGGGCAGGTGCGGCAGAGCAGCGATCTGTCGAAGATGATCTGGTCGGTGCCGGAGATCATTGCCAACCTCTCGCGTCTCGTCACCCTGGCGCCCGGCGACCTGATCATGACCGGCACGCCGGAGGGCGTCGCCGCCGTGGTGCGGGGCGACGTGCTGGAAGGCGAGGTCGAGGGCGTCGGCACGGTCCGCACCCGGCTGGTCTGATCCGGCCACGGGCCGGCGGTGGGGCGCCGCCGGCCCTCTTTTGTTGAGGCGGCGCCTTTTTCCCGCCCTCGCCCGCGCCTATTGCTGCGCCCATGTCCAAGCTCCGCATCGTCACCTGGAACATCAACTCGGTCCGGCTGCGCCTGCCGCTGCTGACCGATCTCGTGCGCGCGCTGGAGCCGGACGTGCTCTGCCTGCAGGAGACCAAGTGCCCGGACGAGCTGTTCCCGCACGAGGGCGTGGCGGCCCTGGGCTTCGGCCACCGGGCGGTGCGCGGCATGAAGGGCTACAACGGCACCGCCATCCTCTCGCGCATTCCCTTCACCCCGCGCGGCGACGACCCGGACTGGTGCGCCAAGGGCGATTGCCGGCACCTGGGCGTCGACCTCGACGTGCCGGGGGGGCTGGAGCTGCATGACTTCTATGTCCCCGCCGGCGGCGACATCCCCGACCCGGCGCTGAATCCGAAATTCGCCCACAAGCTCGACTTCGTCGCCGAGGCGGCGGCCTGGAACCGGGCGCGTGGCCCGTCGCGGCGCAGCGTGTTGGTGGGCGACCTGAACATCGCCCCGCTGGAACACGACGTCTGGAGCCACCGGCAGCTCCTGAAGATCGTCTCCCACACGCCCGTCGAGGTCGAGGCGCTCACCGCCTGGCAGCAGGCCGGCCACTGGTACGATGCGCTGCGCCATTTCGTGCCGCCGAGCGAGAAGCTCTACACCTGGTGGTCCTACCGGGCGCGGGACTGGGAGGCGGCGGATCGCGGCCGGCGGCTCGACCATGTCTGGGTCAGCCGCGACCTGGCCCCCGCCCTGACCGGCTGGACGGTGCTCAAGGCCGCGCGCGGATGGCCGCAGGCCAGCGACCACGTGCCGGTCATGGTCGAGCTTGATCTAAGCAAAACGGCGGCCTGACGCAACTCAAGGTTGCAATCCGTTATCAACTCCTGGCAACCTCCCGCTCGGCTCGGGCGCACACGGAAAATTCGCTGCGCTGCATCGCAGCATGTCGCTAGAGTTTCCGCGCCGAGCCTGGCAGCTGACCCAGTAAGGAAGGGATCCCGAATGGCGCGTTACCTCGTCACCGGAGGCGCCGGCTATGTCGGCAGCCATGTCGTGCTCGCCCTGGTCGAGCGCGGCGACACGGTGGTCGTCATCGACGATCTGCGGCAGGGCCATCGCGCCGCCCTGCCGCCGGGTGTGGAGCTGCTCGAGTTCGACCTGGCCGATCAGCGGCGGGTGGCCGAGGTCTTCGCCGGCTGGAGCTTCGACGGCGTGCTGCATTTCGCCGCCCTATCCCTCGTCGGCGAGAGCATGCGCGAGCCGATGCGCTACCTCCGGGAGAATCTCTCCAACACCGCGACGCTCGCCGAGCAGGCGGCGCGCTCGGGCTGCCTGCGCTTCGTGCTGTCCTCCACCGCCGCGCTCTTCGGCTACCCCGAGACCGTGCCGATCGACGAGACGGCGCGGCTGCTGCCCGCCTCGGCCTATGGCCAGTCCAAGCTGATGGCCGAGACGGCGCTCGACTGGGCCGATCAGGCGCATGGGCTGAAATCCGCCGCGCTGCGCTACTTCAACGCCGCCGGCGCCGATCCGCAGGGCCGCCTCGGCGAGGACCACGCCCCCGAGACGCACCTGATCCCGCTGGCGATCGACGCCGCCCTCGGCCGCGGCCCGGAGCTCACGGTTTTCGGCACCGACTACGACACGCCGGATGGCACCTGCCTGCGCGACTATGTGCATGTCACCGACCTCGCCGACGCGCATCTGCGGGTGCTCGACGTGCTGAAGGAGGGCCGCAGCCTGCGCTACAATGTGGGCAATGGCAGCGGCTACTCGGTGAAGCAGGTGATCGAGGCGGTGGAGCGCGTCGGCGGCCGCCCGGTGCCGCACCGCTTCGGCCCGCGCCGCGCGGGCGACCCGGCGGTGCTTGTCGCCTCCAACGCCCGGCTGCGCGAGGAGACCGGCTGGACGCCGCGCTACGCGGCGCTGGACGACATCGTCCGCACCGCCTGGGCCTGGCGGGTGGCGCGCCCCGAGGGCTACGGCGACCGGGTGGCCCGCGCCGCCTGACCGCCGCCCGGCCGGGGAAACCAGCGGACATCACGGAAGCGTGAGTCGCGCATCACCCTTGGCAAATCCCCGCCCGTCCGCACCTCCCCCTGGTTGAGGCAGAGAGGTGGACGCGGCCGGCATGAAGCTTTTCTCCAGATCGGGCCACCCTCCGGCCTCCCGGCCCCATGTCGTCGTCATCGGTGCCGGGCCCGGTGGCCTGGCCGCCGCCATGCTGCTGGCGGCGCGCGGTGCCCGCGTCACCGTGCTCGAGAAGGATGCCGTCGTCGGCGGGCGCAGCCGCATCCTGGAGACGCCAGAAGGCTATCGCTTCGATCTCGGCCCGACCTTCTTCCTGTATCCGCGCATCCTGGCGGAGATCTTCGCCGCCTGTGGCGCCGATCTCGGGGCCGAGGCGCCGATGGAGCGGCTCGACCCGCAGTACCGGCTGGTCTTCGAGGGCGGCCCGACCATCGACGCGACGCCCGACCTGCCGCGGATGGCGGCCGAGATCGGCAAGCTCGACCCGCGCGACGGCGCCGCCCTGGCCGGCTTCATGGCCGCCAACCGCGAGAAGCTCGCCGCCTTCCGCCCCGTGCTGGAGCGCGGCTTCGCCTCGGCCTCCGACCTGCTGGGGCGCGACATGCTGCGCGCCCTGCCGCATCTGCGGCCGCATCTCTCGGTGGATGCCGAGCTGAAGCGCCATTTCCGCGATCCGCGCACACGGCTGATCTTCTCCTTCCAGACCAAGTATCTGGGGATGAGCCCGTTCCGCTGCCCCAGCCTCTTCACCATCCTCTCCTTCCTGGAATACGAGCACGGCGTGTTTCACCCGCGCGGCGGCTGCGGCGCGGTGGCGGCGGCGATGGCGCGCGTCGCGGGCCGGCTGGGCGCCGAGATCCGGCTGGGCTGCCCGGTCGAATCGATCGTCTTCGAGGGCCGCCGCGCCACCGGCGTGCGGGTCGGCGGGGCGGTGCTGGCGGCGGACGCCGTGGTGATGAACGCCGACTTCGCCCATGCCGCGCCAAGGCTGATCCCCGACGCGCTGCGCCGCCGCTGGTCCGACCGGCGCATCCGCGAGGCGCGCTATTCCTGCTCCACCTTCATGCTCTATCTCGGCGTGGAAGGCCGCTTCCCCGACCTCGCCCACCATACCGTGCTGCTCTCGGGCGACTACCGCGGCAACCTGCGCGAGATCGAGGGCGGCAGCCTGCCGCTTCAGCCTTCGCTCTATCTGCACAATCCCGTCGCCACCGATCCGGGCATGGCGCCCGCCGGGCACAGCAGCCTCTACCTGCTGGTGCCGGTCTCCAACCTGCGCGCCGGCATCGACTGGTCGCGGGCCGCTCCCGCCTTCCGCGCGCTCGCCCTGCGGCGGCTGGCCGCGCTCGGCCTGCCGGACATCGAGTCGCGCATCCGGCACGAGCGCATGGTGACGCCGGAGGAGTGGGAATCGCGCTATGCCGTGGGCTTCGGCGCCACCTTCAACCTGGCGCACGATCTCGGCCAGATGCTGCACCGCCGCCCCGGCAACCGCTTCGCCGACACCGAGCGGCTCTACATGGTGGGCGGCGGCACGCATCCCGGCAGCGGCTTGCCGGTGATCTACGAAGGCGCGCGCATCAGCGCCGACCTGCTGGCGCGCGACCTCGGCCTGGGCGGCATCCCCACCGCCCTGCCGCCGGATCTGGAGGGGAGACAGGCGGAGGCCTCACGGGAGTTGACGGCATGAGCGCGCGGGTGGTGGTGATCGGGGGCGGGCTGGGCGGGCTGGCCGCGGCGGTGGTGGCGGCGGCGCGCGGCCACCGCGTCACCCTGCTGGACAAGAACCCCTGGCTCGGCGGCAAGGCGGCGGTGCTGAACCTGCCGGCCCCAGGAGGAACCCGAGGGGGAGCCCGAGGGGAGGCCTCCGGCGCGGAGGGGGGCAACACGCGCGGCTTCCGCTTCGACATGGGCCCGACCATCCTGACCATGCCGCGCGTGCTCCGCCGCATCCTGGCCGAGGCCGGACGCGATCCGGCGGCGGAGGTGCCGCTGCTCCGGCTCGACCCGCAGTGGCGCTGCTTCTTCGAAGACGGCTCGCGCATCGACCTGATGCAGGATGTCGGCGCCATGGCCCGCGCCATGGAGGGCTTCGCGCCCGGCAATGGCGCGGGCTATCGCCGCTTCCAGGACGTCGCCCGCGAGCTGCACGGCATCTCGGAGAAGTTTTTCTTCTGGAAGCCGGTGGAGGGCATCGCCGACACGCTCGACTTCCGCGCCAATCTCCGCCCCGACACGCTGCGCGAGGTGCTGGCGCTGCGCATGGGCCAGACGGTGGCCCGGGTGATCCGCGGCCATGTGCCGGACGCCCGGCTGGCGCAGATGCTGGATCATTACTGCCAGTATGTCGGCTCCTCGCCCTATCTGGCGCCGGCCGTGCTCTGCGGCATCGGCGACATGCAGGCGGCCGAGGGCATCTGGTATCCACGCGGCGGCACCCGCGCGGTGGCCGAGGGGCTGGCGCGCGTCGCCGGCGAGCTCGGCGTCGATCTCCGCCTGGGCTGCGAGGTCACGGGGCTGGAGATCGAGAACGCCGCCGGGGGCCGCATGGTGCGCGCCGTGATCGCCGGGGCCGAGCGCATCCCGGCCGATGCGGTGATCTCCAACATGGACGCCATCCGCACCTATGCCGAGCTGGTCGGCGGCGCCCCGGCCCGCCGCTACCACCGCCGCAAGCACGAGCCGGCCTGCTCGGGCGTGGTGCTCTATCTCGGCCTCGACCGCCGCTACGAGCATCTGGCGCACCACGACTTCGTCTTCTCGCGCGATGCCGAGGAGGAGTTCGACGCCATCTACCGGAAGGGCATCCCCGCCCCCGACCCCACCGCCTACCTCGCCGCCCCCGCCGCCACCGACCCCACTGTCGCGCCCGAGGGCGGCGAGGCGCTCTACGTGCTGGTGCACACGCCCTATCTGCGTCCCGGCCAGGACTGGTCCCGGATGCTGCCGGCCTACCGGCAGGTGATCCTCGACAAGCTGAAGCGCACCGCCGGGCTCGAGGATATCGAGCGCCGCATCGTGGTGGAGCGGCACCTGACGCCGCAGGACATCCACGAGCGCTACAAGGTCCTGGACGGCGCCATCTACGGCCTGGCCAGCCACGGCCGCTGGACTGGCGCCTTCAAGCCGGGCAACCGGGCGCGCGGGGTGAAGGGTCTCTACCTCGCCGGCGGCGCCGCGCATCCGGGGCCGGGCATGCCGATGGTGATGATGTCCGGCTGGATCGCCGCCGACGCGCTGGACCGGGATCTCGGCGGGCGCGGCATGAGCCCGGCGGCGGAGCGGGCCGGCCAGCGGGATGCCAGCGAGCGGGATGCCAGCGAGCGTGACGCCGGCGAGCAGGGCCGGGAGGCGGCGCTGGCGGCGGAATGAAACCCGGCGGCCCCGACGGCGAGGACCCCCTGGCGCTCTATTCCCGGCGCCGGATCGCCTTCTTCGACCTTGTCTTCACCCGCTTCGCCCGGCGCCACATGCGGGCCCTGCGGCTGGCCCGCGATGCCCGGCCGGCGCCCCCGCCGGGCGTGCCGCTGGTGGTCTATGCCAGCCACGCCTCCTGGTGGGACGGGGTGGCCTTCATGCTGCTCTCGCGCCGGCTCTTCCCCGGCCGGCCGATGGTCATCCCGATGGAGGCGGCGGCGCTGGCCCGCTACGGCTTCATGCGCCGCATCGGCGTCTTCGGCGTCGAGCGCGATTCGCCGCGCGGCGCCGTCGCCTTCCTGCGCACCGCCGGGGGCGTGCTGGCGCGGCCCGAGGCCATGCTCTGGATGAACGCCCCCGGCCGCTTCGCCGATGTCCGCGAGCGCCCGGTGCCGATCGCGCCCGGCCTGGTGCGGCTGGCCGAGCTGGCCCCCGACGCCGCCTTCCTGCCGCTCGCCCTGGAATACCCCTTCTGGACCGAGCGCCGCGCCGAGATGCTGGCCGGCTTCGGTCCGCCCTTGTCAGGCGCCGCGCTGCGCGCCATGCCTCGGCCTGAGCGGGCCGCGGCCCTCGCCGGGGCCCTGGCGGCGGCGATGGACCGGCTGGCGGAGCACGCCGTCAGCCGCGACCCGGCCCGCTTCGTACTGGTGCAGCAGGGGGGGGAAGGCATGGGCGGGATCTACGACCTCTGGCGGCGCGCGCGGGCCTGGACGGCCGGCCGCCGCTTCGATCCGCGACATGAGTCCCGCCCCCACGAGCCTCCTCACCACCAGCCTGGCGGCGGACCCGGCGCCGGGTCCGGCCCTTGAGCGCCCTGGCCGGCTGGCTGTCGCTCGGCCTCGCCGCCCTGCCGGCCGTCATGGCGGCGGGGAACCTGCGCGGCCTGCCGCGCGCCCGCGGCACGCCGCCGCCCGGCACCCTGGTCTCCATCCTGATCCCGGCGCGGGACGAGGCGCCGCGCATCGCCCGCTGCGTCACCGCCGCCCTGGCCAGCACCGGCACGGCGATCGAGGTGGTGGTGCTGGACGATGGCAGCCGCGACGGCACCGCCGCCATCGTGCGCGGGATGCTGGCGGGCGAGCCGCGCCTGCGCCTGCTGGCGGCGCCACCGCTTCCCGCCGGCTGGACGGGCAAGGTACACGCCTGCGCCCGGCTGGCCGAGGCGGCGCGCGGCACGCACCTGCTCTTCATCGACGCCGACGTGCGCCTCGGCCCCACCGCCGCCGCCGCCCTGGCGTCCCGGGCGGAGGAGCGGGACCTCGCCTTGGTCAGCGGCGTGCCGCGCCAGGAGATGGGAAGCCTGGGCGAGGGCCTGACCGTGCCGGCCATCAACCTGCTGATGCTGGGCTACCTGCCCGGCGGCGGCCGCGCCTTCACCGCGAGCCCGGCCCTGGCCGCCGCCTGCGGCCAGCTGGTGCTGGTCGAGGCGCGCGCCTATCGCGCCGCCGGCGGCCATGCGGCGGCGCCCGGCATCCTGCACGACGCCCTGGCCCTCGCCCGCCGGCTGCGCACCGCCGGGCTGCGCACCGAGGTGGTGGATGGCAGCCGCCTGGCGCGATGCCGCATGTATCACGGGCTGCGCGACGCCTGGGGCGGCTTCGCCAAGAACGCGCGGGAGGGCATGGCGACGCCGATAGGCCTGCCGGTCTGGACCCTGGTGCTCGGCGGCGCACACCTGCTGCCCTGGGCGCTGCTGCCGGACCCCCGCGCCCTGCTGGCCGTGCTGCTCTCCCTCGGCCTGCGCGCGGCCATCACGTGGCGCATGCGCGAGCCCTGGTGGACGGTGCCGCTGCACCCCGCCACCGTCGCCACGGCGCTGGCGATCCAGTGGTACGCCCTGTCCGCCCCGCTGCTGGGGCGCGCGCCGACCTGGAAGGGCCGGCGCTACGGCGCCTCCCCGGGCGGCACCTCGGGCGATCCTCCCGGCGGCGCGCCGGCGGGCATGGCATGACGCGCGCCCGCGGGCTGCCGGTGCATGTCGTGGGGGCCGGGCTGGCCG
>NZ_JBSXMU010000018.1:0-47899 GCF_054073225.1 Teichococcus aerofrigidensis | reverse complement strand
GGGGTGAGCCCCACTGCTTGTTTCAGGGGGGGGGGGGGGCCCCCCGGGCCCCCCCCCCCCGCCCGGTCAACGCCTACCGCGACGCGATCCTGCAGGCGCGGGGCTGCAACTCCACCCGGCGATCGAGCGCATCCGAGAGATCGTCCGTCCCGGTGCCGATCAGCAGCGCCGCCGCGCCCAGGCCGGTGGCCGTGGAGCGCGGCTCCAGTTCCGGCGCGCGGGCGACAAGGCCGCGGCGCACGGTCTCGGCCCGTCCGGCGGACAGGTGCTCGTTCCAGGCGGCGGTGCCGGTCGGGCTGGAATGGCCGGTCAGGTCGAGGCAGACGGCACGCGGGGTGGTCTGCGCGGCGATCTGGCGCAGCCACATCGGATAGTCGCCGCTGATCTCGGGGTTGGGCCAGAAGGCGGGCGTGCCGGGGCGGAACAGGAACTTCATCGCCAGCCGCCCCTGGTCCAGGCCCTGCTTCACCACCTGGCCGAAGGCCGCCTCCGCCGCCTCCGCGCGGCCGAGGGCGCGGTTGCTGAGATAGAGGCCGTTGCGGGCCTTCATCGGGCTTCCGCCCGGCAGAGCGACGGCTGCCTCATAGGCGGCCAGCGCGGCGGCGTATCGCTCGTCCTCATAGGCGCGGATGCCATCGGCGATCAGCGCCTGGGCCGGCAAGGCCTCCAGGTAGCGGGGATCGATCGGCTCGCCGGGATCGCGCGCGCAGGTCTGCAGGTAGGCGGCGGTGATGGCCTCCGGCGACCAGGCGGGGCTGTCGCGGAAGAAGCCGGTCGGCGCCATGTCCACCGCCTCGGCGCGGACCCAGGCGGTCTCGTGCGAGACGACCTTGCCCGTGCGGAGATCGCCCAGCACGGCCCAGATGCGATAGGTGCCGGGTCGCGGCGCGCTGCTCGCCGGGATGACGCCCGGACCCGGGACCGGCGTGATGGCGCCCATCAGCACCACAGGCCTTGCCCGCAGGCTCTCCGTGCCGAAGGGTTGCAGGGCATAGTCCGGGTAGCGCTGGCCGATGATCTCCGCCATCCGCGCCTCCATCCCGCGTGTCGCGCCGGTCTGGATGCCGGTCGCGCGGTCGATCAGCGGATCGATCACCAGAGGATGCCGGCCGGAGGGGCCTGGCGGGTCGATCCGTGCCCGGTCGAACAGGGCGATGGTCAGGTCCCGTACCGCCTCGTCCAGCGTCTGGGCGTCCCTGGGCGGCTTCGGCGCTTCCGCCACCCGCATGGGCAGGGTCGGGGCGGCGGCTTCGGGGGAGGGAGGGGTGGTGCATCCGGCCAGCAGGCCGAGGAGGCCGAGGCAGGACATGGCGCGGAACAGGGCAGGGGGGAACAGGGCAGGGGGGAACAGGGCAGGGGGGGACATGGCTCGGATCTCCGGAGGCTTCGTGGTCTGGATGGAGGTCAGGGCTGCCGCTCGCCGCAGCCATCGCGCAGCCGTTGCCGGTCCGCTGCGCCAAGCGCCTCGCCCAACTGCGCGCGCAGGATCGTGGCACGGCAGGCCGCCAGGGCCTCGGACCGCGGCGGCGCCGGAGCTGCCCGGCCCGGCGAGCTCACCGGGGCGGATGGCACCGGCCGGGGCGAGGCCGACCGGGGCGGGGTCGGGCCGGCCCTGTCCGGCCCATCCGGCCGCGCCAGTGGCGCCGAGGCGGGGCCGGGAGATGGAGCCGGCGTCGCGTTCTCCGGCCCCGGCGGCATGTCCGGAGCCGGGACGGGCGCGGCCAGGGCGTTGAGCCCCGGCGCGGTGTCCAGGGGAGCCTCCGCCGGCGCCTCCCCCGGAACAGGGGGAATCGGCAGAGCGATCACGGCGGGAGGGGCGATGGAGCTCAGGTCCTGCGGCGGCGGAAGCGCGCGCGGCGCCAGGCCGGATGCCCAGCGGCGCAGTGGCTCGGCGGGTGGGTCGCCCGGCCATGGGATGGCCAGGACCATGGCCACCCCGAGCACGCAGCCGGCCAGGCCCAGGCCCACCCATCCCGCCGGCCGCCGCCAGGGCGGATCGGAGCGGTCCACCGGCGCCGCCCCCGACCGCACGACCCGATAGGGCCCCGGATAGGGCCCCGGTGCGGCCGTGGCCGCGGCGGGCCGCCCGATCCCCGCATGCCAGGCAGCGAGATGCGCCGTGGACGGCGCCGGTGTGGGCAGCACCACCTGCGACGGGTCCGGCTGTGCCGCCTGGCCGAAGGCGGGGATCGCCGGGCGCGGCGCGCGGGGGGAAAGCCGTCCTGCATCCCCTGAGGAAGCGGAGGAGGCAGGCCGGATGCGATGCGCCGTATCCAAGTTGTTCTTCCTCTCGCCAATGACCGCCCCGGGGCTACGGCGGGAGAGGAAGATCAGATGCAGTCATCGCGATGCCGTGATCGGGGAAGGTCGGCCGGCGACAGGAAGATCGAGCGGACAGAGATGACGGGGTTTGGAATCAGGCCGAGAACAACTTCTTGGGTAAAAAACTGTAAGCCGTTGTTCTGGAACAATTCATTGCCCCTTCATGGGCCTGCCGGCTTGGCGGGGATGACGTTCCGTCGGGGGGCACCGGGTTCATGCGCCCCCGACGGCGGTCAGCCGGCCGATGAACAGAATGGGTCCCGTCGGCCTGCCGGTGGGCGAGCCCCCCGGAGGTTCCAGGCTGATCTCGATCAGCATGCCGGGAGACGGCGCAAGGCCGCCCGGCGTAACCGTGACGCTGCCGTCCCCGGGAATCAGGCCGAGCGAGGTCGGTGCCGTAGCGCCCTGCGGCAGCGCCCAGAGCTGCAGCACCCGGCTCGGATCGACCGGCTGCGGATTGAGCGCGGCCAGCCGCAGCGCGCCGCCCTGCGCCTCGACCAGCCAGGCCGGCTGGTCGCGCTGGGTGAGCAGGACGGTGGTCAGGCGCTCCGGCGCCGGCCGCAGCCACAGGAAGGCGGCCAGCCCGGCGGCGAGCGCCGTGCTGCCGAGCGCCCAGCCCCGCCACATCCAGCCGGCCTTCTCCCGGCGCGGCGCGGCGCGCGAGGGGGCCGGCCCGAGTCCCGCCAGCGAGGCCTCGATGCGCGGCCAGAGCGCCGGGGGAGGGTCGAGCGCGGGCTGCAGATGGGAGAGCGGCGCCAGCCGGCGGCGCCACCGGTCCACCTCCTGCCGCAGCCCGGCATCGCCGGGCAGGGCCTCCTCCAGTGCCGCCGCCTCGCGCGCCTCCAGCGTGCCGAGCACGTATTCGGCGGCCAGCAGATCTCTCTCCTCGCGATCCTCGGGGATCATGTCATGCACTCCCGCAGCCGCAGCAGGCCGCGACGGATCATCGATTTCACCGTGCCGAGCGGCGCCTTGAGCCGTTCACCGATCTGCGGATGCGACAGGCCGTGCACGAAGGCCAGCAGGATGGCGCCGCGAGGATGGGCGTCGAGCTGGTCCAGGCATTCCTGCAGCCGCCGGCCGTCCTCCTGCTCCGCGATCCCCTCCAGGACGCGGGGCTCCAGCGCCGCGTCGCCCAGGCCGGGGTCGTCGGTCGGCAGTTCCCGCCCGCGCGCCCGGGCGCGGTCCAGCGCCGCGTTGCGGACGATGCCCATCATCCAGGCGGCTGCCGGGCCGCGCGCGGAATCGTACTGGCCCGCACGGCCCGCGATCTTGAGGAAGGCGTCGTGCACCGCATCGGCCGCGGCCTCGCGGTCGCGCAGGATCGCCATGGCGACGCCGAACATGCGGCTGGCCTGCGCATCATAGACCGGCCGCAGGGCGTCCCGGCGGCCGCGCGCGATATCCGCGAGCAGAAACTCCATGCTCTGGTGCTGACCGTCCATGCGCCCTCCGCCGCTTCCGGGAGGCGAGACGGATTTCGCCGGGAGCGCAAGGGCAGGCATGCCTGACATCTGCTTGATGGGCGGCGGGGAAGGGCCGTGCCGCCTGGCTGGACCAGCGGTCCGCATCCTTCCGGCATGGCGCCGCCGACCTTGGGCCCGCAGGGATGGCAGGGGAGGCCGCCGCGATGGCGCAGCAACCGGCGGATGAAGGCAAACGAAAATTTCCCCGCCTCCGGCGCGGCCCTGGCGTGGCCCCCCGCCATGCCGCAGACTGCGGCCAACGCCCGGCACGGACCGGCGATGGCGAGGGAAACGCAGGACATGAACGTGTTCGAGGCGCGCGGGGCGCCGTCCCGGCCCGGTGCGGCCGGCCTTCTCCCGGTGCCGGCCGCATGACGGGCGAGGCCCTGCTGGATTCGCGGACCGCCTGGATTCGTCTCTCCGCCATCATCACGCTCTCCATGCTGGGCGGCGTGGGAATGTGGTCCGTCATTGTCGCGCTGCCCTATGTGCAGGCCGAGTTCGGCGTGACGCGTGGCGCCGCCTCGCTGCCCTATACCCTGACCATGCTGGGCTTCGGCGCCGGCGGCATCCTGATGGGGCGGCTCACGGACCGGTTCGGCGCCATGCGGCCGCTGATGGGCGCGACCGTGATGCTGGCCGCCGGCTATGTCCTCGCCGGGATGGCGCCGGACCTGGCCTTCTACACCCTGGCCCAGGGTCTGATGATCGGCATGCTCGGCGCCTCCGCCGCCTTCGCGCCGCTGGTGGCCGATGCCTCGCTCTGGTTCCGGCGGCGGCGCGGCACCGCCGTGGCCCTGGCGGCCTCGGGCAACTATCTGGCGGGTGTCGTCTGGCCGCCGGTGCTGACCTGGCTGATCGGCGCGCATGGCTGGCGCGTGGCGCACATGATGGTGGGCGGCATCTGCCTGCTGACGATGCTGCCGCTGGCCCTGGTGCTGCGCGCCCGCGCGCCGGGATCGCGGGACGGCGAAGGCCCGGGCGAGGCGGGACGGGCCCGCCCGCTCGGCCTCTCGCGCAACGGCCTGACGGCGATCCTCTGCTGCGCCGGCGTGGCCTGCTGCGTCGCCATGTCGATGCCGCAGGTGCACATCGTCGCCTATTGCGGCGACCTCGGCTATGGCGTGGCGCGCGGGGCGGAGATGCTTTCCGTGATGCTCGCCTGCGGCATCGTGTCACGCATCGGCTCCGGCCTCATCGCCGACAGGATCGGCGGGCTGGCGACGCTGCTTCTGGGCTCGGTGCTGCAGGGGCTGGCCCTGTCGCTGTTCCTGTTCTTCGACGGCCTGGCCTCATTGTTCATGCTCTCGGCCCTCTTCGGCGTGGTGCAGGGGGGCATCGTGCCGTCCTACGCGGTGATCGTGCGCGAGAGCTTTCCGGCCTCGGAGGTCGGGACGCGCGTGGGCATCGTGCTGATGGCGACGCTGGTGGGGATGGCGCTGGGCGGCTGGCTCTCCGGCGTCATCTTCGATCTGACCGGCAGCTATGCCGCCGCCTTCCTGAACGGCGTCATCTGGAACGCGGCGAATGTGCTGATCGTCGCCTGGCTGCTGCTGCGGGGGCGGCGTGCCGCCGGACGGGTGCCGGCTTCCCCGGCGGGTTTGGTTCTTTAGCGCCGCCGGGCGGCGTGCTAGGGCCGCAGGATCGATGTTCCGTCGTGCCCGTCCAGGCTGGCGGCGGAACGGAGCAGACAACCAGGCGGGCGCGAGGCCTGCCGCGGCCCCGTTTTGCAAGGGTAGGGTCACATGATCCAGCGCCTTCTCTCCGTCAGTCGCTTCATCATGATCATCCCCTTCGCCGTGACGCTGGCATGCTCCTTCGTCATGCTGTTCTACCAGAGCGCCGTCACGATCGCCTCCGCGATCGAACTGGCGCAGCGGGGAGAGGTGAACCAGACGGTGATGAAGATCTTCGCCGTCGAGGTCATCCAGGCCATCGACGTCTTCCTGATCGCGATCGCCAGCTACATCACGAGCATCGGCCTCTACACGCTCTTCATCGATGAGAAGCTGCCCCGCCCGTCCTGGCTGCGGCTCCAGAACCTGGAGGATCTCAAGGACAATCTCATCAGCGTCGTCATCGCGGTCCTGGCGGTGCTGTTCCTGCGCGAGGCGGTCGCCTGGGAAGGCGATCTGGGCATCGCATCCTTCGGCGCGGCCTGCGCCCTGGTGATCGCCTCGCTGGTGTTCTTCCTGGTGAAGAGCCGCAGGAGCGACGACTGACGCGCGGCATTCCGGGCGCCTTCAGGAGAGGTCCGGAATGCCGCCTGGCGGGGATCACCGGCGGATCACCCCAGGTCCGGCGCCATCTGGATCGACTGTGGCGCGACGACAGCGAAAGGCCGCTCCTCGTGTTCCGGCTCGGCCCGCGTGGCGGCGCGGAGCAGCGAGGCGGCCATCAGGACCCCGGCGGCGCCCGCCATGAGGTACAGGACGCCATCGATGTCGAGGTGGCCCATGATCCAGGAGGCGGAGACCGGCCCGCAGGCCGAGCCTATGCCGCTCACCAGGATCATGCGGCCGCTGATGGAGACCACGCGTTCCGCCGGCAGGTGGTCCATCGCGTGGGAGACGCAGACCGGGTAGAGCGCCGACATGAACCCGCCCAGCAGGGCCGCCAGGGGCAGGATCGCGGCGAAGGTCTTCGGCGCGATGCTCAGGGCGAGCGCGGTGCCCGCCACGCCCGCCGCGAGGGCCCCCGCCAGCAGGCGCCGGTCCAGCCGGTCCGAGAGCAGGCCGACGGGGACCTGGAAGGCGAATCCGCCCAGCACGGCGGTGAGCATCAACAGCGAGATGGTCGTCTGCGGAATGTCGTTCACCAGCATCCAGGCCGGGAAGACGGCGTAGAAGGTCGCGCCCACCATGCCGGCGATGAAGCATCCCAGCACGGCCAGCGGCGCCGCGCGCAGCAGTTCGCCGTAGGTCAGCCCTTCCTCGACGGTGAGCGGTGGCGGCTCGGCGCGCGTGGTGCTCACCATGATCAGCGCCAGGGCGAAGGTCACCGAGATGATGCTGAACGGCAGGCTGCCCTCGACAGGAAAGGAGGCGATGAGCAGCTGGCCGACCGCCAGGGCCAGAAAGGTGCCGACCATGTAGAAGGCGAAGACCCGGCCCCGTATCGCGCGGGGCGCCTTGGCGTGCAGCCAGCTCTCCGTCGTCACGAAAAGGCCGGCGCAGCCGTAACCGATCGCGGCGCGCAACACGCTCCAGGCGGCGAGGTCGCTGACGGCCGACATCGCGGCCGTGGCGGCGATGACAATGCCCCCGAAGGCCGTATAGGATCGGATATGGCCGATCCTCTGCAGAAGTCGGCCACAGGAGACGGCGCCGATGGTGAAGCCGATGAAATAGGCGCTCAGGACAATACCCTCAAAGGCGGGATCGAAGGATTCGATGCCGAGCCGCAGCGAGACCACCGTCGTGAAGAAGCCGTTTGCCAGCTGGATCAGGCTGGTTGCCAGAATCAGGGTGCCAAGCTGTGCGCGCACCGGGGACTCCTTCGTGATCATGAACCACAGAGCTGCTTCCGCGGCATTCCCAACCCGATCAGACTGCCCCGCCGAGGACAAGCGCCATGTCGCGGATCCTCCCCCACGGCGCGCGCCGGCTCGGGCCATGGCCTGCCTGCTGTCCGTCCTGACGGTGGGCCTGATGACAGGATCGGCCGCCCGGGCGCAAGGGCCGGCGGAAGCGCCCCAGGACCGGGGCGTGCTGACACTGCTCAACGAGAACGACATGTGGGGCGGCACGGACCGCTACTACACCAACGGTCTGCGGCTGGGCTGGACCTCGCCCGTCGGCGCGCCTCCCGCCGCTCTCTCCTGGCTCGACCGGCAGTTCGACTGGCTGCTCGGCGATGGTGCGTTCCGATGGTCCCTGTCGCTCGACCAGGCGATCTTCACGCCGGAGGACATCCGAAACCGGCGTCCCGATCCCCGCGACCGCCCCTATGCCGGCCACCTGTCCCTCACGCTCGGCCTGGAGCGGGCCACGGAGCGCGAACGCACCGTGCTGGCCTTCCAGCTCGGCCTGGTCGGCCCCGGCGCCGGCGGCGAGTTCATCCAGAACCGCTGGCACGACGTCATCAACAAGTACCACGCCGAGGGCTGGGACACACAGTTGCGCGACGAGCCGACCTTCGGCGTCCTGGCGGAACGCAACTGGCGGGTTTCCACGGGCCGTCTCGGCACCTTCGACACCGAGATCATCCCGGCCGCGACCCTGTCGCTCGGAACGGCCCATACCTATGCCGGCGGCGGGATCACCTTCCGCCTGGGCGACGCGCTCGATGCGGACTGGGGCCCGTCCCGCCTGCGGCCCTCCCTCGGGGACAGCGTGCCGGGACGGCCGAGACAGGCCTTCGGCTGGTATGTCTTCGGCGGTATCGGAGGGCGCGGCGTGGCGCGCAACCTGTTCCTCGACGGCAGCACCTGGCGCGACAGCGCCAGTGTCGATCGGCGGCCCGTGGTCGGCGAGATCGAGGCGGGACTGGCCGTCTTCTGGCGCGGCATGCGGCTGGCCTATACCCAGGTCTGGCAGTCGAAGGAGTTCAGCGAGCAGAAGGGGGGGCAGAGTTTCGGCGCGATCAGCCTGACCATTCCGTTCTAGGATACCGGTCGTAACGACCGGGGACTCCCTTCATGAAGGCCGGCGGTTTTCTTCCCGTCCTGCTGGGACTCGGGGCGGTTGTGCTGGTGCTCGCCGGGCTTTGGGCGGCGGCGTCCCTGATGGCGCCGCTGACCGTCGCCCTGTTCATCATCGCATCGGTCGTCCCGTGGCAGCGGCAGCTGGAACGCATCCTGCCGCGCCCGCTGGCGATGCTGCTGATGCTGCTGGCCATCGTGACCGTCGTGGGCGCTTTCGGCAGCCTCGCCGTCTGGGCCGTCAACCGCGCCGGTCACTGGCTGGTCGAGAACAGCGCCAGCATCCTGGCCCTCTACGCGGCGGCGACGGCCATGCTCGACGCCCAGGGGCTGGACACGGCCGCCGCCCTGGCCGGGCAGCTCGATGTCTCCATGATGCTGCGCACCGCGCGCAGCCTGGCGGCCTATCTGCAAGGCTTCATCAGCTTCATGATGCTGATGCTGATCTTCATCATCCTGGGCCTGCCGGAGGCGGGGCCGGTGGCGCGCCGGCTGGAGGCGCTGGGGCCGGAGGGCCATGGCGGCCGGGCGTTGCGCGTCGCCAGGTCGACCTCGCGGAAGTTCCAGCACTACCTGCTGGTCCGCACGGTGATGAGCCTGGCGACAGGCCTCTGTGTCTATGGCATCGCACTGCTGTTTCATCTGGAACTGGCCCTGGAATGGGGTGTGCTGGCCTTCGTGCTGAACTACCTCCCCTTCATCGGCCCCCTGGTCGCGACGATCCTGCCGGCGCTGCTCGCCGGGGTGCAGTTCGGGGCCCTGACGCCGGCGGTCGGTGTCATGCTCGTCATGATCCTCACGCAGAATCTCATCGGCACCTATGTGGAACCGCGCGTGGCGGGCAATGCGCTGGCGATCTCGCCCTTCCTCATTCTGCTGGCGGTCTTCTTCTGGAGCTTCCTGTGGGGCATTGCCGGCGCCTTCATCGGCGTGCCGATCGCCATCGCCATCATGGAAGCCTGTGGCGCCTATCCCCGTACCCGCTGGGTCGCGGCCCTGCTTTCCGCCGCATCCTCCGATCCGGTGCCGCGCCGGGCTTCCGGGGAATCATGAAGGGGCGGGCGCCATGCCCTGGCGCCCGCCCCCTGGCCGATGTGTCTGACGAAGACGGGCGCTACCGGACCGCCTCGGGATCCGGCGGGATGTCGCCCGGACGATAGTTGGGCAGGCCGCCGGAGGGGATGATGGCGATGAGCGCCAGGCCGGCCATGATCAGCAGGCCGATCTTGAGGGCCCGCAACCGGGCCTCGGTGTTGATCCGCACCGCCTCGGTCACCTGCTCGGGCGAGGCCGTCGTGTTGCTGAGCACGGCCTGCAGGCGGTCGTTGCTGACGAAGTTGATGTTGTCGAGATTGACCTGGGCGCGCAGCTCCTCGGTCAGCACCGGGCTGGCCGTGACCCTGCCGAGGACGGCGCTGCTCAGCAGGCCGACCACGAGCGCCCCGGCGACGGCGGTGCCCACGGCGGAGGCCAGGTTCTGCGTGGTGCCCCGCAGCGAGCCGACATCGCTGGCCAGTTCCTTGGGCGAGGCGGTGACCAGCACGTTGAACAGCAGGGTGACAAGCGCGCCCTGGCCGATGCCGAAGAGGATCAGCCCGAGCAGGACAGGCCACTCGTTCCAGTCGTTGCGCACGACGAAGGCCAGCCAGAGCAGGGCCACGGTGCAGATGACGAAGCTGCACCGCGCGATCAGCCGCGGCGTCATCTTGTCGTAGAGATTGACGACCAGCATGGCGGTGAAGAAGACGGTGAGGTTGAAGGGCATCATGGCCACGGCCGTGGCGATCGGCGATCGGCCCTGCACGATCTGGATATAGAGGGGCACCAGGAAGTTCAGCGCCGCCTCCAGCGCCACGACGACGAACAGGGCATAGACCGCGGAGCGCTCCTTCGGCGAATCCACGACCTCCAGCGCCAGCAGGGGCGTCCGTCCCTGCGCCCTGGCGCGGTGCGTCCAGGCCAGGAAGGCCTGGCCCAGCACGATGCCGAGGATGATCAGCACCGGCGCGGGGGACAGGCCCAGGAGGTCGAACGGCGCCCCCGGCCGCGCCCATCCGAGGCCCCAGCGGTTCAGGTTGTTGAAGCCGAAGCTGATGCAGATGATGGCGGCGGCCGCGAGCACGACGCCCAGCAGGTCGATCCGGACATCGGGATGCGGGGTCGAGGGCTTGAGGCGCAGGCTGGCGGCGAAGGCGATGGCGGAGGCCACGATCAGGATGCCGAAGGAGGGCCGCCAGCCGATATGGGTGCCGAGAACGCCGCCGATCACGAAGGCCAGCACCCCCGCGGCGGCGCGGGCCGAACCCAGCGCGCCCACCGCCGTGGCCTGCTGGCGCCCGCGGTAGTTCTCGGCGATCAGCGCGACCAGGCAGGGAACGATCACGGCGGCCGAAAGGCCGCACAGGGCCTGCGCCGTGATCATCAGCGTCGCGGTCGGCGTGAGCGTCATCAGCACCTGTGCCGCGAGGAAAGCGAGGATGGCGCCACGGAAGACGCGGGACGGGCCGAAGCGCTGGGAAAGCTTCGCGCCCAGCATGACGAAGCCCGCGACCAGCATGCCGTACATCACGATGCCGGTGGCCACCGTGGTCGGCGGCACATCGAAGCTGGCCACCATGCCGCCCAGCGCCACGGGAAGGGAGGCCACGTTGAACGACATGATCATCTGGCCGAGCACGATGGCCATGAGGGGAACCCAGCTCTCGCGGCTCTCCGCGTCCTGGCCTGTCACATCGGCGTCGAGCGCCATGGCGTTCTCCAGTTCATGCTTGCCGAAAGAATCGGAATGGCCTCAGGCCGGCTTGGACACCAGCAGGTCGAGGCCGAGGCGATGCGACAGGAACCGCGCCACCTGCTGGCCCTTGACGCTGTTGCCCGCCTTGTCCAGCCGTGGCGCATAGGTGCCGAGGCCGCCTTTCCCGGGGGAGACGGTGACGATGCCGCCGCCGATGCCGCTCTTGCCCGGAAGGCCGATCTCGTAGAGCCAGTCTCCGGAGGTTTCGTAGAGCCCGGCGGTGATCATGACGGCCAGGGTGTAGTGGCAGACCTCCGGGCTGACGATCTGCTCGCCGGTCACCGGATTGACGCCGCCATCGGCCAGCGTGGCGCCCATGATCGCCAGATCCCGCGCGGTGACCTGAAGCGAGCATTGGCGGGTGTAGAGATCGGTCGCCTCGGCCGGGTCGGAGTAGATGGCGCCCATCCCCTGCAGCGCATTGGCGATGCCGCGGTTGCGGAAATTGGTCTCGCTGGCGCAGCGGTAGGTTTCCTCATCCAGCTCCAGCTGCCGGCCGGCGAAGCGGCTCAGGCCCTGATGAATGAAGCTCCACTTCTCCGCCTCCGACCGGCCGGGAACCAGGCTCGTCGTCGCGATGGCGCCTGGATTGACCATCGGATTCGTCTTGCCGTCGCGGCTGAACTCGATGGCCGCCAGCGAATTGAAGGGGCGGCCGGTGCCGTTCACGCCGAGCTTCTCGCGTGCGGCCTGCGGGCCCAGGAGCTGACAGACCAGCGCGAAGAGAAACGGCTTGGAGACGCTCATGATCGTGAATGGCGTCTCGACATCCCCGACGGCGGCGATCCCGCCGTCATTCGCCACGATGCAGATGCCGAACTGCTGAGGCGGCACCCGCGCCAGGGCGGGATAGACGGTGGAAACCTCGCCCTCCTCGGAGTCCTTGAAGCGGTTGTAGGCCTCGTCGATCAGGCGTTTGACCGGCTCCTCGTCGGGAAGCTGGCCGGTCGAGACGTAATCATAGCCTTCCTCCTCGGAAGGCTGGGGAAATGAGGACACCTCCATGGCGGACCTACTCCTCCCGATACCGACATCGTTGTTCTTCTGTTGAGTGGGCGTCGTCGAAGCCCGGGCACGCCGGAGCGCATACCTTCACCTCTGCAGTGAGGCTGCGCCTCCGAAAGGGTGTCGTCAATTTGCATGTCAACGTCCGCCACGCGACCGGGGATGACAAATTGGTGTGGTCAATCCTCCTCGGCGCGGGCTTTCGGGAGCCATCGTGGGGCAGGTCCGGCATGCTGACGGACCCCTGCGGTGGCCCGGCCCGTTGCGAGCCCGCAGCGGCCGTGACAGATTTGCGAGTGTTGGAGACGTCGCTGATGCAAACTGTAATCCTTCCCCGTGACAGCTACAGCTATGGAACGCCGCTGGCCATTCTGGCGGCCCTGCTGTCGCTGAGCGGGCCGGCGATGGCGCAGGCGCCGGCAGTGAGCGTCACGCCCGTGGCGGTCGAGGACGTCGCGCCGGGGGCTCGTTTCGTCGGACGCGTGGAGGCGATCAACGCGGTCGATATCCGCTCTCGCGTCGAAGGCTTCGTCGAGGCGCGCGGCTTCCGCGAAGGGCAGTTCGTCGAGCAGGGTCAGGACCTCTTCCGGATCGAGGGCGCGGGCTACGAGGCCGCCCTCTCCGCCGCGCGGGCCAGCCTGGCGGGCGCGGAGGCCGATCTGCGGGATGCCGAGGGGCGCTTCGAGCGCAGCCAGCAGCTCCGCCGGACGCAGGCGGCCTCCCAGGCGGCGCTGGAGGAAGCCCTGGCCGCGCGGGACCGCGGCCGCGCCAACGTCATGGCGGCGGAAGCCAACCTGCGGCAGGCCGAACTCAATCTCAGCTACACCACCATCCGCGCGCCGCTGGCGGGGCGGATCGGGCATACCACCGTCGCGGTGGGCAGTCTCGTCTCGCCCTCATCGGGGGTGCTCGCCCGCATCGTACAGGTCGATCCGATCCGCGTCGTCTTCTCGGTGAGCGACCAGAGCCTTCTGGAGTTCCGCGGCGGCGCCACGGCCGGGCCGGCGGAGACCTTCGTGCCGACGCTGACCCTGTCCTCCGGCCAGACCTATCCCGGCGCCGGCGAGATCGACTTCATCGGCAACGAGGTCGATCCCCGGACCGGTACGGTGCCGGTGCGCGTCCGCTTCGCGAATCCGGACGGCCTCCTGGTCCCCGGACAGTTCGTCACCGTGGCCGTGCAGCCGGATGCGCCCCGCCAGCGCCCCGTCGTGCCGCTGGGCGCGGTGCAGCTGGACCGGCAAGGGCGCTTCGTGCTCCTTGCCGATGACAGCGACAAGGTCGTGCTGCGGCGCATCCGGACAGGCGCGCAGCTCGATCAGAACTGGATCGTCGAGGAAGGGCTGAAGGGCGGCGAGCGGCTGATCGTCCAGGGCCTGCAGAATGCGCGGCCCGGCGCCGCCGTGACCGTCGTGCCCGTGGCCGGCGCGCCCGCCCGCCCATGATCGCCGCGCTCTTCGTCCGGCGGCCCCGCTTCGCGATGGTGATCGCGGTGGTCACCACCCTGGCCGGACTGCTGGCCCTCAGCATGATTCCCGTCGCGCAGTTCCCGCCGATCACGCCGCCGGAGGTCCAGGTCAGCGCCAGCTATCCCGGTGCCAGCGCCGAGGTGCTGATGAACAGCGTCGGCGCGCCGATCGAGGAGCAGGTCAACGGCGTGGATGACATGATGTACATGTCCTCCTCCGCCGGCAACAATGGCAGCTATTCGCTGACCGTCACCTTCCGCGTCGGCACCGATCCGGCCATGGCGCAGGTGAATGTGCAGAACCGTGTGGCGCTGGCGACGGCGCGGCTGCCGCCGGCCGTGACGCAGACGGGCGTGTCCGTCCGCGCCCGCTCCACCAGCATGCTGATGGGCGTGTCGCTCTACTCGCCGGGCGGCACGCGCGACGAGATCTTCATCAGCAACTACGCCTCGGTCAATCTGCGCGATGCCATCGCCCGGATCCCGGGCGTCGGGGATGTCGGCGTCTTCGGCCCGGTCTACAGCATGCGGGTCTGGATGAACCCCGACCGCATGCAGGCCCTGGGTATCACGGCGGCCGATATCACGGAGGCCATCCGCGCGCACAACGCGCAGGCCTCGGCGGGGCTGATCGGCGCGCCACCCGCGCCCGCCGGGCAGGAGCTGCAGATGGCGGTGATGGCGCGCGGGCGCCTGGAGACGGCGGAGGAGTTCGGCGACATCGTCCTGCGCACGAATGCCGATGGCGCGATCGTCAGCCTCCGCGACGTGGCCCGCCTCGAGCTCGGCGCGCAGTCCTATGACATCGGGTCGCGCTTCAACGGCCAGCCGAGCGCGACCCTCGTCGTCTATGCCGCGCCGGAGGCCAACGCCCTGAACGTCGCCTCCGCCGTCCGGTCGGAGCTGGCGCGCGCCGCACCGCAGTTTCCGGAGGACCTCGCGCAGACGGTCGTCTTCGACACCACGGCCTTCGTCAGCGAGACGATCCGCGAGATCGCCATCACGCTCGGCATCACCTTCCTGCTGGTCGTCCTGGTCACCTATGTCTTCCTGCAGGACTGGCGCGCCACGCTGATCCCGATGCTGACGATCCCGGTCTCGCTGCTCGGCGGATTCGTCATCCTCTACGCGCTGGGCTATTCGGCGAACACCGTCACCCTCTTCGCCATCGTGCTGGCCATCAGCCTGGTCGTCGATGATGCCATCATCGTCGTCGAGGGTGTGCAGCGCGCCATGCAGGAGCAGGGCCTCGCGGTCGTCGAGGCCACCCTGGAGACGATGCGCCAGGTCACCGGGCCCATTGTCGTGACGACCCTGGTGCTCGGCGCCCTGTTCCTGCCGATCGGCTTCATCTCCGGCGTCACCGGGCAGCTCTACGGACAGTTCGCCGTGACGATCATGGCGACCATCACGCTCTCGACCGTCAACGCGCTGACCCTGAGCCCCGCCCTCAGCGTGCTCCTCCTGCGGCGGCTGGCCGGCCCGCGGGGCGGGGTCTTCGCCCTTCTCGAGCGGGTCATCGGGCGGTCGCGGCGGGGCTACCTGGCCCTGCTCGGCCGCCTGGCACGGCGGCTGGTGCTGGCGGGCGGCATCATGGTGGCGGTCCTGGCCGGCGTGACCGGCCTGTTCCGCACGCTGCCGACGGGCTTCATCCCCTCCGAGGATCTCGGATACATCTTCGTGAATGTGCAGTTGCCGAGCGCCGCCTCGCTCGAGAGGACGCAGGCTGCGCTGGACGAGGTGGTGCGGATCGTGCGCGCGACGCCGGGCATCGACAATGTCATCGGCGTCGCGGGCGCCAGCCTTCTCGGCGGCGGCGGCTCCGATTCCGGCATGGTCATCGCGGCGCTCAGGCCCTGGCGCGAGCGCCGCGATGCGAGCGGGCGTCTCGACCATGTGCTGGCCCACCTGCGGGCCCGCTTCGCCACCGTGACGGCGGGGGCGGTCGTCGCCTTCGTGCCACCGGCCATTCCGGGGCTCGGCGCCACGGGCGGGTTCGACCTCCGCCTCCAGGCCCGCGGCGGACAGAGCCAGGAGGAACTGGCGGAGGCGATGCGGGGCCTGATCGTCCGGGCGAACCAGGCCCCGGACCTGACCGCCGTGTTCAGCACCTTCCGGGCCGACACGCCGCAGGTCCATCTGCAGATCGACCGCCACCGCGCGGAGTTGCTGGGCGTGACCCCGGGCGCGATCTTCCAGACGCTGCAGGCGCACCTCGGCTCCGCCTATGTGGACGACTTCAACATCCTCTCGCGCGTGTTCCAGGTCCGCATCCAGGACGAGGCGGGCTTCCGCAGCCAGGCGGCCGATATCGGGCGCCTGCATGTGCGCGCCAGCTCGGGCGAGCTGGTGCCGCTCCGTGCCCTGGTGACGACCCGCGCCACCCTCGGGCCGAGCGTCATCAACCGCTACAATCTTTTCCCCGCCGTCGCCATCAACGGGCAGGCCGCGGACGGCGCCAGCAGCGGCGCCGCGCTGGACCGCATGGAGGCACTGGCGCTGGAGAGCCTGCCGGAGGGCTTCGGCTTCGAATGGACCGGCCTCGCCCTGCAGGAACGGCAGGCCGGGGCGGAGACGATGATGATCATTCTCGTCGGCATCGTCTTCACCTACCTCTTCCTGGTCGCCCAGTATGAGAGCTGGAGCGTTCCCCTGGCGGTCATGCTGTCCGTGGCGCTGGCGGTGCTGGGCGCCCTCGCCAGCCTGGCCCTGGCGGGAATGCCGATCGACGTCTACTCGCAGATCGGCCTGCTTCTGCTGATCGGACTGGCCGCGAAGAACGCGATCCTCATCGTCGAATTCGCCAAGACCCGGCGGGAGCAGGGCATGAGCACGCTGGAGGCGGCGATCGACGCGACGCGGCAGCGTTTCCGCCCGCTGGTCATGACCGCCTTCAGCTCGGTCCTCGGTGTCGTTCCGCTGGTCATCGCGAGCGGGGCGGGGGCCGAGAGCCGGCGCTCGATCGGCATGACCCTCTTCGGCGGCCTGCTGATCGGAACCCTGCTCGGCCTGCTGATGATCCCGGTGCTCTATGTCATCGTCCAGACCGTCCGGGAAAGGCTCAAGGCGCGGTTCCTTGCCGCGCCCGTGGCGGAGCGGGGATAGGGATGGCGGCGCGGTCTTCCCGCCCCTGTTCCGTGCCATCCGCGGGCAGCCGTGCGGAGCGGCCCCGGATCAGCGCGCCCTGTAGAAGGACGCGCTCGCGCGGCAGGGCGGCGCCTCCGATGCGGGCGGCGAGCAGGTCCAGCCCCCGCGCGACCATGGCCTGCAGCGGCTGGGCCACGGTGGTCAGGCGATAGGGAGGCTGGCGGGCGGGTCCGATGCCGTCCATGCCGACCACCGAGATGTCGCCGGGCACCGCGACGCCGGCTTCCCGCAGGGCGTCCATGACTCCCATGGCCAGGATGTCGCTGACGCAGAAGACGGCGTCCGGGCGCCGCGCGGGCGCCAGGGCGGCCAGGGCGGTGCCCGTGGCGAAGCCGGCGGCGTGGCTGGCGCCGCGAGGGCGATACGCGCGGCCTGCCCGACGGCAGGCTGCAGGACCTCGCCGGAATGAACACGCTGATGGGCTTCGAGGAAGTCCGGGACTTCGACCGCCGCTGGGCCCGCCCCGCCTCCGGCACGACGGAGTAGCCTGACCGGACCCTGTGGTCCCCGACATCACGAGGAACGTCCATGACAACAAGAAACACGCTTACCCGCCGCGGGTTCGGCGGGATCGCGGCCGGCCTGGCGCTGGCGCCCGCTCTCGCGCGGCCGGGGTGGTGCCGGGCCTCGCCAATGCCGGGGCGGTGCTGGAGAACTGGCTGGCCGATTTCGACTACATGCGGCGGAACACCGACTGGGGCATGCTGGTCTATACCTTCCACCCCGATGTCAGCGGCCGGGGCCACCGCATGATGATGATGGAGCGGCTGATCGACGGTCTGGCGGCGCGGGGCGCCGAGTTCCTGACGCTGGACGAGGTGCAGCGGGCGTGCCGCGCCCGGCGCGCGCCGGGCGGCGGGGGTTGAGGCGGGAGGGCGCCATGGCCTAGGCTCCCGGCACAGGCCTTCCGGGACGTCCCTCGCGCCCGGCCGGGCGGCTTCTTCCCGACCGGCGGCCCCGCGCCGGCCCGGAGGAGGCCGCGCGGCCCTCCGCCGCGCCGGACCGCGCGGAGGGCCTGGGCGGCGGCCCGGGCGGGGGGGGGGCCGGGTGCGGCTGGAGGGCGGCCTGGGCGGAGGCCGGGCCGGGGACAGGACGCCCGACCCTGGCCGGTGGAGAGAGACAGGGATCCGATCGTACGGCGCATGTCCGGCTTGCACGATCCAGCGAAGGGCTGATCATGAACTACGTTCCGAAGAGCAACGACATCGCCGGGCTGATCGAGGCCGACCGCGCGCATGTCTGGCATCATCTCTCCCAGCACAAGCAGTACGAGACCGTCGACCCGCAGCTGATGGTCGAGGGCAAGGGCATGCGGATCTGGGATGCCACCGGCAAGGAGTATCTCGACGCCACCTCGGGCGGCGTCTGGACGGTGAATGTCGGCTACGGCCGCGAATCCATCGCCGATGTGGTGCGCGAGCAGCTGGTGACGCTGAACTACTTCGCCGGCGCCAAGGGCAGCGCGCCGGGCGCCGCCTTCGCCAAGCGGCTGATCGAGAAGATGCCGGGCATGACCCGCGTCTATTATTCGAACTCCGGCTCCGAGGCGAACGAGAAGGCCTTCAAGATGGTGCGGCAGATCGCCGCGCGCCATCACGGCGGCGGGAAGTGGAAGATCCTCTACCGCGAGCGCGACTATCACGGCACCACCTTCGGCGCCCTCGCCGCCTGCGGCCAGCCGCAGCGCAACGCCGATTACGGCCCCTACCCGGAGGGCTTCGTCGAGGTGCCGCACTGCCTCGAATACCGCAGCCAGTATCCGGACGCCGAGGATTACGGCATCGCCGCCGCCGATGCGATCGAGGCGGTGATCCTGCGCGAGGGGCCGGAGACGGTGGGCGCGATCTGCCTGGAGCCGATCACGGCGGGCGGCGGCGTCATCGTGCCGCCGGCCAGCTACTGGCCGCGCGTGCAGGAGATCTGCCGCAAGTACGACGTGCTGCTGCATATCGACGAGGTGGTCTGCGGTCTCGGCCGCACCGGCAAGTGGTTCGGCTACCAGCAGTTCGGCATCGAGCCGGATTTCGTGACCATGGCCAAGGGCGTGGCCTCGGGCTACGCGGCGATCTCCTGCACGGTGACGACCGAGAAGGTCTTCAACCTGTTCAAGGACAACCCCGCCGACCCGATGAGCTACTTCCGCGACATCTCCACCTTCGGCGGCTGCCTGGCCGGCCCGGCGGCGGCGCTCGAGAACATCCGCATCATCGAGGATGAGGGTCTGCTCGAGAACACCCAACGGATGGGCGCGCGGCTGCGCGACAACCTTCTGGCGCTGCAGGAGAAGCATGCCGTCATCGGCGAGGTGCGCGGCCTGGGCCTGTTCCAGGGCGCGGAGCTGGTGGCCGACCGAGCGACGAAGGAGCCGCTGGCCGAGGCCAAGGTGCAGGCCGTCGTGGCGAAGTGCATGGAGCTCGGCGTCATCATCGGCGCCACCAACCGCTCCCTGCCCGGGCTGAACAACACCCTGACGCTGAGCCCCGCGCTGATCGCCACCGAGGCGGAGATCGACCGCATCACCGAGGTCATCGGGCAGGCGCTGACCGCCGTCACCGGCTGAGGCGGCCCGCCGGCCACGGTCCCGGCCGGGACCGTGGCCGGGCGGCGTCAGGCCAGGTGCGCCTCCGGCCCGAGCAGGGATTCCCGCATCCGCGCCTGCAGCAGGGCGCCTTCGCGGGGCGGCAGCACCAGCGGAAGCGCTTCCGCGTTGATCTTCACCTGGGCGAAGAGCGGGCCGTCGCAGCGGTGGACCGCGTCGCGCAGGGCCGCGATATCGTCCATCGCCTCGACCCGGCTGGCCTGCGGGAAGCCGGCGGCGCGGGCGATCCCCGCCAGGTCCACGCCGGCGCCGGTATGGGTCGGCTGCATGCCGGTCTCGCCGTAGTGCTCGTTGTCCAGCACGACCACGGAGAGATTGGCGGGGCGGGCCACGGCGATGGTGGCCAGGGCGCCGAGGCTCATCAGCATCTCGCCGTCGCCGGTGATCACCAGCACCGGCACCTTCGGCTGCGCCAGGGCCAGGCCGAGGCCGATCATCGCCGCCCCGCCCATGCCGCCCCAGAGCGGCAGGTTGCGCGGGTGGTCGCCCGCCGCGGTGATGTCCCAGGCCGGCGCGCCGAGCCCGGCCACCACCAGCAATTCGCCCCGGTCGGCCAGCAGCGCCGGGACGACCTCGCGCCGGCGCAGCGTGCCGGAGGATGCGGTCTCGCTCATGGCGTCACTCCTTGCCGAAGGTCTTGGCGCCCAGCACGCGCTGGCCGATCAGCGTCGCCGTGGGGCGGAAGGTGTTGAAGGCCATGCGCAGCGTGGCATCCGCGGTGGGTGCGATGTCGGCGGCGTGGTCGGCGCGGCACACCAGCGTCCCCATGGCCTCCAGCACGGCCTGCGTGGCCTGGCCCATGGGCATCTGCGCCGGGTTGAACTCGCCGAAATCGCCGCGCATCGTCACCAGCATCGGCATGGGCGTGCGGTGCAGGATGCCGAGCGACAACATGTTGACGCAGTTGCCGACGCCCGAGCTCTGCATCAGCAGCACGCTCCTCTCGCCGCCGAGCCAGGCGCCGAGCATCAGCGCGATGCCTTCTTCCTCGGTGGTCAGCGAGACGGCCCGGATCGCGGGATCGGCCTGGCAGCGGCGGATCAGGCGTGAGTGTCCGGCATCCGGGACATAGGCGACCTGGCGGACCTTGTGGGCCCTGAGCAGTTCGAACAATTCGTCCGGCCAGGTGTCGGCCGGCGCCGGCGCCACGTCCATGGCTGTGTCGTTCACGCGTTTTCCTCCTGCGAAAAGAGCGAGTGCTCCTGCCTTATCCCGGCCGCTGTCCGCTCCTGAGCGGGGACGAGGGTCGAGGAAGCGGCAGCCGCTGTCAATCGGGCAAGGCGCCGCCGATGCGGGCATGGATCTTGCTTCCGGTCCCGGCGTGTCCTTTCGCCGAACAGGAGGCTTGCCGATGCCCCGCTTCACCCGCCGCCATGTCCTGGCCGCATCCTCCGGTATGGCGCTCGGCCTGGCGGCCCCCTCCGTCGTGCGCGCGCAGCCGCGGGAGATCTTCGTCGGCGGCCCCGCCTCGCCTGGCCTGACCGACATGCTGTTCCCGCTGATCGAGCGCAAGCACGGCTTCAAGATCCTGTTCGAGGGCAGCAACTCCCTCATCAACCTGGAGAAGATCCGCGCTAACAAGGCGCGCCCGACCATGACGGTGACGATGATGGACGATCCGGTCCTCATCCTCGCCGAGCGGGAGAAGGTGATCGCCCCGCTGAAGGGCGCTAATATCCCCAACCTCGCGGATGTGCGGGCGGACGCGAAGCCGCGCGACGCGATGTGGGTGAACTGGTGCCAGCCTGCCTCCTCGATTGCCTACAACACGGACAGCGTGAGGCCCGGCCCGGCCTCCTACGCCGAGGCCTGGGACAGCAGGCACCGCGACAAGATCATCCTGATCTCCATGCGCATCACCCAGGCGGTGGTGCCGCTCCTGGCGGCGGCGCATCTGGCCACCGGCAAGCCGCTCGCCGAATGCCTGAAGGAGGCGGATGCGGGGTTCGAGAAGCTGAAGGAACTGAAGCCCAACGTGCTGCAGGTGACGAGCAACGCGCCGCAGGCGCAACAGCTCCTGGAAACCGGCGAGATCGACTTCTTTCTCAGCCCCGACACGCGCACGGTGCTGTTCCGCAAGGCCCAGGGCGCGCCGGTCGACCAGGCGCAGCCGAAGGAGGGGATGGTCGCCATGCCGGCCGGCGCCGCGCTGGTCGCCAATGGCCCGAACCCCGAGCTGGGGATGACCTTCATCAACGAGCTGCTGGACCCCGAGACCCAGGCGCTGATCGCCAAGACCTTCTACTCCAACCCGACCAACACCAAGACGGTGAAGCCGGCCGGGCTCGACCTGCCGGAGCTGGCGGTGCTGGACTGGGAGTACTTCGCCGACAACCGCAACCGCTGGATCGAGCGCTTCGAGCGCGAGATCTCGGGCGGCTGATGCTGATCGGCACGAGGCCCGGCGCCGCCGCGCCGGGCGGCCTCACCGCGCCCGACCATCTCCGCGTCGCGGGTCTGGGCAAGCGCTTCGGCGCGGCCAGCGTGCTGGACGACCTCTCGCTGACCGTCGCGCGGGGCGAGTTCGTCTCGCTGCTCGGGCCCTCGGGCTGCGGCAAGACCACGCTGCTGCGCCTGATCGCCGGGCTGATGCGCCCCGACCGCGGCAGCATCGTGGTGGGCGGCGCCGAGATCACCCGCCTCCCGGCGCACCGGCGCAACATCGGCGTGGTGTTCCAGAACTACGCGCTGTTCCCGCATCTGACCGTGGCGGAGAACCTGGCCTTCGGCCTGCGTGCCCAGGGCGTGCCGCGCCGCGAGCAGGCGGCGCGCGTCGAGGAGGCGCTGGCGCTGGTCCGCATGGGCGAGCATGCCGGCAAGCCGGTGACGGCGCTCTCGGGCGGCCAGCAGCAGCGCGTCGCGGTGGCGCGCGCGCTGGTGGTGCGCCCCTCGCTGCTGCTGCTGGACGAGCCCTTCTCGGCGCTGGACCGCAAGCTGCGCGACACGATGCAGGTCGAGCTCAAGGGGCTGCTGCGCGAGGTCGGCATCACCGCCATCTTCGTCACCCATGACCAGGAGGAGGCGCTGGTCGTCAGCGATCGCATCGCGGTGATGAACGCCGGCCGCATCGAGCAGCTGGCCGATCCGGCGACGCTCTACCGGCAGCCGGCCACGCTCTATGTGCTGGACTTCGTCGGTCGCTCCACGCGCCTTGCCGGACGGGTGGCGGAGAGCCGGGGCGGCGGGCTGGTGGTGGAGACGGCGCTGGGCCGGCTGCGCGCCCGGGGCAGCTACCTGCCCGGCTCGCCGGTGGTGGCGGCCATCCGGCCGGAGGCGATCCTGCTAGACCCGGCGGCGGAGGAGGGGCTGGCGGCGCGCATCGCCGATGTCAGCTTCCTTGGCTCCCGCGTGCAGCTGCACCTGGATCTGCCGGCGGGCGGGCCGGATCGCGGCATGGTCGAGCTGGCCCGCCTGCCGGAGGGCATCGCGCCCGGCCGCCCGGTGCGGCTGGCCTTCCCGGAGGCCGAGGTCATGGTCTTTCCCGCGCCATGAGCACCACCGCGCCGACGGTCCTGGCACCGGCCGCCGCACCCGCCGCGCGGCCGGCGATCGACCCGCTGGCCCTGCTGGCGCTGCCGGCCGTGGCCTTCATGGTCACGGTCTTCGCGCTGCCGGTGCTGCTGCTGCTCATCACCTCATTGCGTTCGGAGGCGGGCTTCAGCCTTGACGGCTATGCCCGGCTGCTGGGCGATCCCTATTACCTCCGGGTGATCGGACGCTCGCTCTGGCTGGGGCTCGCGACGACGCTCGGCGCCGCGCTGATCGGCTATCCCGCCGCCTTCGCCCTGGCGCGGGCGCGCGGCTACTGGCAGGTGGCGCTCTTCGCCCTGGTCTTCCTGCCGATGACCGTCAGCGTCATCGTCAAGTCCTTCGGCTGGGCCATCATGCTGCGGCGCGACGGCATCGTGAACTGGGCGCTGCTCTCGGCGGGATGGATCGAGCGGCCGCTGCGCCTGCTCTTCACCGAGGAGACGCTCTACATCGGCATGATCAACGTCTTCCTGCCGTTCATGCTGCTGCCGGTCTATTCCGGCGTGCGGATGATGGACAGCCGGCTGCCGGAGGCCGCGGCGACGCTCGGCGCCGGGCCGGTCTTCCGCTTCCTGCACGTGATCCTGCCGCTCAGCCTGCCGGGCCTGGTCGCCGGCGCGACGCTGGTCTTCTCGCTCGCGGTGGCGGCCTATGTGACGCCGCAGCTGCTGATCGGCGAGCGCTACATGACGATGTCGATGGTCATGGCCAAGGCCTTCCTGAACCTGCGCGACTGGCAGCTGGGCGCCGCCATGGCCGCCGTGCTGCTGGCGGTGGCGGTGGCGGTGGTGGTGGGCGCCGCGCTGCTGCAGCGCCGCCTGGCCCGGCGATGAGGAGGGACGGATGATCGAACGGATGGGACGCGGCTTCTGCGCCGCCATGCTGGCGCTGGCCATCCTCTTCCTGCTGCTGCCGATCCTGGTGGTGATCCCGGTCTCCTTCACCGACACCGCGGTGTTCCGCTTCCCGCCGACCGGCTTCTCCTTCCGCTGGTACGCGCGGGTCCTGGAGATCGACGCGCTGCTCGGGGCGCTCTGGCTCTCGGCCAGCATCGCCGCCCTCTCGACCGTTATCTCCCTCGTCCTCGGCACGCTCTGCGCCGTGGCGCTGGTGCGCGGGCAGGTGCCCTGGGGGCAGGCGGTGGCGACCTTCATGATCTCGCCGCTGATGCTGCCGGGCCTCGTGCTCGGCATCGCCCTGTTGCAGGCGGCGCGCGAGATCGGCCTGCGGGATGCCTGGTGGTCGCTGCTCCTGGCGCACGTGGTCATCACCATGCCCTTCGTCATGCGCACCGTGCTGGCGAGCCTCTCGCTCTTCGACTTCACGCTGGTCGACGCGGCGCGGACGCTCGGCTGCTCCTATCCGATCGCCCTCTGGCGCGTGCTGGTGCCGGCCATCCTGCCGGGCTTCCTCAGCGGGGCGCTCTTCGCCTTCTTCGCCTCCTTCGACAACTACCCGATCTCGATGTTCCTGGTGGATGTCCGCACCAAGACCCTGCCCATCCAGTTGCTGAACCAGCTCGAGGTGTCGCCCGATCCGACACTCGCGGCGGTTTCGGTCCTGCTGATCGGTCTGACGGTGCTGATGCTGCTGTTCTGCGACCGGCTGGTCGGGCTGCGGCGGATGGCGGCGCTGTAGCGGTGCCATCCGCCGGCGGGGCAGGTCGCCTTCCCGTCAGGCCGGCACGCCATCCACCGGGTTGAACGGCCCGGGGAAGACGCCGCGCGGCGCGATCAGCGGATAGGGGCCGCGGGCGAGGAAGCGGCCGCCGCCCGGCGCGGTGGCGATCTCGCCCCCGTCACAGACGACGGTGCCGCGCACCAGGGTCGTCACCGGCCAGCCCTTCACCGCCATGCCTTCATAGGGCGTGTAGTCGCTGCCGTGATGCAGCAGGCTGTTGGTGATGGTGACCTCCTTCTCGGGGTCCCAGATCGTCAGATCGGCATCCGCGCCGACGGCGATGGTGCCCTTGCGCGGATGCAGGCCGAAGAGCTTGGCCGGATTGGTGGCGGTGATGGCGACGAAGGTCTGCAGGTCGATCCGCCCCTTCGAGACCCCTTCGGAGAACAGCACCGGCAGCCGGGTCGCCAGGCCGGGCAGGCCGTTCGGCACCTTGGTGAAGGGCGCGTCCTCGCCATGGGCCTTCTTGCCGTCCGGCCCCTCGTAGCGGCTGGGCGCGTGGTCGGAGGAGACATTGCCGATCACGCCGGCGCGGATCGCGGCCCAGAGCGCCTCCTGGTCCGCCGTCGTCCGCGCGGCGGGGCTGAAGATGAACTTCGCGCCCTCAAAGCCCGGGCGGTCCATGTCCGCTGTCGTCAGCGTCAGGTATTGCGGGCATGTCTCGGCCCAGACCTTCAGCCCGCGCGCCTGGCCGCGCGCCACCTCCTCGGCCGATTCCGCGCCGGAGACGTGAAAGACCTGGATCGGCGTGTCCAGCGCCTCGGCCATGGCGATGATGCGGTGGGTGCACTCGCGCTCCACCACCATGGGCTTGACCCAGCCATGGTACTTCGGCGCGGTCAGCCCGGCGGCGAGCAGCGCGTCGCGGTAGAATTCGATCAGGTCGTTGTGCTCGGCGTGCACGCAGACCAGCGCGCCGAGCCGGCGCGCGGCGGCGAGGACGCGCAGCGCCTCCGCATCCGTCACCTTCGCGCCCTCGTAGGTGAGGAAGATCTTGAGCGAGCGGTGCCCCGCCTCGACCAGCGGCGGCAGCTCCCGCTCCAGCAGCTCCGGCGTCGGGTCGGTGAGGATCAGGTGGAAGGAGTAGTCGACGCGCGAGGCCTTCGCGAGCTCGTGGTAGGCGGCGACCTTGTCCGCCAGCGTGCCGCCGCGCGGCTGCCGCGCGAAGCAGATCACCGTCGTCGTGCCGCCGGCGGCGGCCGAGGCGGAGGCGGTGTCGAAACTGTCGGCGTTGCGGGCCGGGCCTTTCGCGGGCTCCTCGATATGCGTGTGCGTGTCCACGCCACCCGGCAGGACCAGCCGGCCGGAGGCGTCGATCTCGCGCCGGCCGGCCGGCAGGTCGCGGCCCAGCGCGGCCACGACGCCGTCGACAATGCCTATATCACAGGCGACCGTGTCGCTCGCCGTGACCACCGTGCCGTTGCGGACCACGCAATCGAAGGATGCCATCTGCCGTTCTCTCCTCGGTTCTGCCGTCACATGCCGCCCGGAAGCCGCCATGTCGCAAGCGGCCACGCTGCAAGCGGCATGCCGGGGCGCCGGCGCCCGGGCGGGTGGGGCGGTCTCAGCCCGCCCCGTGCCGGGCGATGGTGCGCCGTGCCATCTCCACCGCGCCCGCGCGCGAGCGGGCGGCGCCGACGAAGCGGCGCAGATGCACGAAGACGGCGTCCGGCACGCCGGAGGCCGCGGCCAGGGCGGCGTCCTGCAGCCCGGCCCAGTCCTGCGGCAGCGGCAGGCGCTGGGCGAAGGAGCCCGGCTCGGGGGGCATGGCATCGACCATCCAGTTGCCGTTCGGCACCGGGTAGACGGCGAAGAGCACCGGCAGGTCGTGGGCGAAGACGGCACCCTTCCAGGGCATGCCGCGATCCAGCTCCAGGATGCGCGGATCGGCCGAGGCGGCATGCGCCGCCGCCACCAGGGCATCGGCCGCCAGCCGGGCGCGCAGCACGGCGACGCGGCGGCGCAGCACCTGCTCCACCAGGGCGACGGCGTCCAGGAAGGCGGCATCCTCCGCCGCCTGGCGGCCCTCGGCGGGAACGTCCCAGGGCAGGTTGCAGTCACCCACCAGGGAGGCGAGGTCGAGCGGCTCGCGGCTGCCGGCCACCCCATTGTCGATCTCGTCGATCCGGCGCACCAGGCTGCGGTCCAGCTCGGCGGCGATGGCCGGGGCCAGGCCCTCCTCTCCGCCGCCGGCGCGCAGGAGGGCCGCCACTGCCGCCTCGCCGTACTGCTGCCAGACCAGGCCGGCCGAGCTGAAGGGCGTGCCGTCCGGCCGCACCGGGGCGCCGCGCTGGTGGTGGTCGAAGCGGCGGGCGGCGGGATCGAAGACCGTCCCGACATCCCAGACGTAGTCGCCCTGGGCGATGGCCGCCGGGTCCCGCGTGCGCAGCAGGCGGTGGTCGCCGCCCGGCCGGTGCAGGCCGAGCGCCTGTCGCAGCACCACATAGGCGAAGGCCTCGTCGCAGTGGAAGCCGCCGCTATGGGTGACGAGCAGGGGCAGGGCGGTGTCGGTCATGCGGATCCTTCGCGTGGGCTGGGCCAGGAGGTGGAGGCCAGGGGGTGGAGGCCAGGGGGCCTGGGGCCTGGGTGCTCCCGGAAGGCAGGCCTTATCCGCCAGCGGCCCGGCCGGCGCCACCCCCCCCCCCTTCCGCTTTGCGCCCTGTCCTGCCGCGTGCTTCCCTGATGACAGGAGGATGACGGGAGATGAGCCTGATCGTCGTGCTGATCAGCCTGTCGGGGACGGTGGCTCTCCTGCTCTGGGGCACCCGCATGGTCCAGACCGGGGTGCAGCGCGCCTTCGGCGCCCGGTTGCGGGGGCTGCTGGGCCGCGCTCTGAGCAGCCGGCTCAGGGCTTTCCTGGCGGGTCTCGGCGTCACCGCCCTGTTGCAGAGCAGCACGGCGACCGGCCTGATGGTCGCGGGCTTCGCGGCCGGCGGGGTTGTGGGGCTGGTGCCGGCGCTGGCGGTCATGCTGGGCGCCAATCTGGGCACCACGCTGATCGTCCAGCTCCTGTCCTTCGACATGGCGATGGTGGCGCCGGCCCTCATCCTGCTGGGCTTTATCCTGTTTCGGCGGGAGGCGCCGCTGCCGCATGACCTCGGGCGGGCGGTGATCGGCCTCGGGCTGATGCTGATGGCGCTGCACCAGCTCGTGGCGCTGATGGGCCCCTACGAAGCCACGCCTCAGCTGCGGGCCCTGCTCGGCCTGATCGCCGCCGTGCCGCTGCTCGACGTCCTCGTGGCGGCGCTGATGAGCTGGGCCCTGCATTCCAGTGTGGCCACCGTGCTGCTGATCATGTCCCTGGCCGAGCATGGCGTCGTGTCGCCGGAGGCGGCGCTGGCCATGGTGATCGGGGCCAATCTCGGCAGCGCCCTGAACCCGCTGCTGGAGGGCGGCGGCGGGGACCCGGCCGGGAGGCGCCTGCCGCTGGGCAACCTGCTCAACCGCCTGGTGGGGCTGGCCATCGCCATGCCGCTGCTGGGGCCGGCGGCGGCGCTGCTGGGCGGCGGGTCCGGCGATGCCGGCCGGGCGGTGGCGCAGTTCCACAGCCTGTTCAACCTGGTGCTGGCGGCGCTTTTCCTGCCCCTGCTGACGCCCTACGCGGCGCTGCTGCGGCGCCTTCTGCCACGCCGGGAGAACCCCGCCGATCCCGCCCGCCCGCTCTATCTCGATCCCGCCGCGCGGGAGGTGCCGGTGGTGGCGCTGGGCGGCGCGGCGCGGGAGGCGCTGCGGCTGGCGGACCTGGTCGAGGCGATGCTGCGCGACGCGCGGGGGGTGCTGGCGACGCCCGGCGCCCGGCCGGCGGCCGTGTCGCGTCAGGCGGAGGATGCGCTGGACCGGCTGAACCGGGAGCTCAAGACCTATCTCGCGGGGCTCGACACCGAGGAGCTGAGCGAGGCGGACCAGCGGCGGGTGCAGGAGATCCTGCTTTTCGCCATGCATCTGGAGCAGGCCGGGGACGTGGTGCAGGGCGGCTTGCTGCCGCATGCCGACAAGCTCCGCAAACGCGGCCTGATGCTGTCCGCCGAGGGGAGGGACGAGCTTCTCGGGCTGATCGATCGGGTGATCGGCAATCTCCGGATCGCGGCCTCGCTGCTGATGACCGAGGATGCCCGCGCGGCGCGGCTGCTCGCTGCCGAGAAGGCCGCCTTCCGCGACGTCGAGGCACAGGCCACCGCGCGGCATTTCGAACGGCTGCGCGCCGGGCGGCTGGAGAGCCTGGACAGTGGCGGCCTGCATCTCGACCTGCTGCGCGATCTCAAGCTGGTGAACAGCCACGTAGTCGCGGCGGCGGCCTATCCCGTGCTGGAGCGGGAGGGGGAATTGCGGCCGAGCCGACTGGTCGAGGCGGAGGAGGCCACGGCCGGACCGGCGGCAGGCTGAAAGAAATTTTTTACGTGAGAATGTGTTCGCGGCGCCTGGGAAGGTGGCGGTGGATAACCCTGGCTTTGCCAGATTTTTCCGTGAGTCGCGGCGCGGTGGGTGCTGTGGGCAAAACGCCAGGCAAGCAAATTGTGGGGGGACGTCCTGCATCCGACCCACCAGATATGGGTTGAAGCTCCGGGCGACGCGGTGCAAACCTGCGCCTCACCAAACTACAACCCATCAGGGATTCTCGCCGTGTTCGATGCCATTCAGCTTGCCGATGACATTCAGCTCGCGGGGCATGGCCAGGTGCATGTGGACCGGTCGCGGGATGCGCTGCTGACCGATTTCGGCAAGGCGACGCTGGACGACCGGTACCTGATGCCGGGCGAATCCTATCAGGATCTTTTCGCGCGCGTGGCCAGCGCCTATGGCGACGACGCGGCGCATGCGCAGCGCATCTACGATTACATCTCGCAGCTCTGGTTCATGCCGGCGACGCCGGTGCTGTCGAATGGCGGCACGACGCGCGGCCTGCCCATCTCCTGCTTCCTGAACGAGGCGAATGACAGCCTGAACGGCATTGTCGACCTGTGGAACGAGAATGTCTGGCTGGCCTCCAAGGGTGGCGGCATCGGTTCCTACTGGGGCAATCTGCGTTCGATCGGCGAGAAGGTCGGGCAGAACGGCAAGACCAGCGGCATCATCCCCTTCATCCGCGTGATGGACAGCCTGACGCTGGCGATCAGCCAGGGCTCGCTGCGGCGCGGCTCGGCGGCGGTCTATCTGCCGGTCTCGCACCCCGAGATCGAGGAATTCATCGACATGCGCCGCCCGACCGGCGGCGATCCGAACCGCAAGGCGCTGAACCTGCACCACGGCATCCTGATCCCGGATGCCTTCATGCGCGCCGTCGAGGCGGATGAGGAATGGGCGCTGACCTCGCCCAAGGACGGCGCCGTCATTCGCAAGATCCCGGCGCGCGGGCTGTGGATCCGCATCCTGATGGCCCGCATCGAGCAGGGCGAGCCCTACATCATCTATTCCGACCACGTGAACCGTGCGCAGCCGGAGCACCAGAAGCTCGCCGGCCTGGAGGTCAAGACCTCCAACCTGTGCTCCGAGATCACCCTGCCCACCGGGCGCGACCAGCATGGCCAGGAGCGCACCGCGGTGTGCTGCCTCTCCTCGCTGAACCTCGAGACCTGGTTCCAGTGGAAGGATGAGCCGCGCTTCATCCCCGACGTGATGCGCTTCCTGGACAACGTGCTGCAGAGCTTCATCGACAACGCCCCCGACAGCATGGCGCGCGCCAAGTACAGCGCCATGCGCGAGCGCTCGGTGGGCCTCGGCGTGATGGGCTTCCACTCCTTCCTGCAGGCGCAGAACGTGCCGTTCGAAAGCGTTATCGCGAAGGTGTGGAACAAGCGGATGTTCCGGCACATCCGCGAGCAGGCCGATGTCGCCAGCCGGCAGCTCGCCGAGGAGCGCGGGCCCTGCCCGGATGCCGCCGAATACGGTTTCATGGAGCGTTTCTCGAACAAGATGGCGATCGCGCCGACGGCGTCGATCAGCATCATCTGCGGTGGCGCCAGCCCGGGCATCGAGCCGATCGCGGCCAATGTCTACAACCACAAGACTCTGTCCGGCAGCTTCATCGTGCGCAACCCGTATCTGAAGAAGCTGCTTCAGAAGCACGGCCGCGACGATGACGAGACCTGGACCAACATCACCGTCACGAAGGGCAGTGTGCAGCACCTGGATTTCCTGGACGAGCAGGAGAAGGCTGTCTTCAAGACGGCCTTCGAGCTGGACCAGCGCTGGGTGGTGGAACATGCCGCCGACCGCACGCCGTTCATCTGCCAGAGCCAGTCGGTGAACCTCTTCCTGCCGGCCGATGTGCACAAGCGCGACCTGCACCAGATCCACTTCCAGGCCTGGAAGAAGGGTGTGAAGTCGCTCTACTACTGCCGCTCGCTGTCGATCCAGCGCGCCGACACCATCAGCGAGAAGGTCTCGGCCCAGCCCGCGCTCGGCTTCGCCGCGGCCAACAGCCTGGAGGCCGTGTTGCCGAGCGCGCCGCTTCCCGGTGTGGCGCCGGTGCGCGCCGTGGCCGCGGAGGCGGGCGGCAACGGCACGAATTACGAGGAATGCCTCGCCTGTCAGTGAGACCGGTCTGGCCTTCCACCCCCGACCAAGCCTTTTCCTGACCAGCGATGGCGCCGCCGGCCCGTGATCCGGGTCGGCCGGGCGCCTCGCGTCCAGACGCCGGAGACATGCCATGTCCGCGACCACCGATGCCGCCCCCGAGAGGTTGGACCTGCTGACCGCCAACCCGGTCTACAAGCCCTTCCGCTATCCTTGGGCCTATGATGCCTGGATGACGCAGCAGCGCGTCCACTGGCTGCCGGAAGAGGTTCCGATGGCCGATGACGTGAAGGACTGGCAGAAGAACCTGACCGAGGCCGAGCGGAACCTTCTGACGCAGATCTTCCGCTTCTTCACCCAGGCCGATGTCGAGGTGAACAACTGCTACATGAAGCACTATTCCCAGGTGTTCAAGCCGACGGAAGTGCTGATGATGCTCTCGGCCTTCTCCAACATCGAGACCATCCATATCGCGGCGTATTCGCATCTCCTCGACACCATCGGGATGCCGGAAATCGAGTACACGGCCTTCCTGAAGTACAAGGAGATGAAGGACAAGTACGACTACATGCAGTCCTTCTCGGTCGAGAACAAGACCGAGATCGCCAAGACGCTGGCCGCCTTCGGCGCCTTCACCGAGGGGCTGCAGCTCTTCGCCTCCTTCGCCATCCTGATGAACTTCCCGCGCTTCAACAAGATGAAGGGCATGGGACAGATCGTCTCCTGGTCGGTGCGCGACGAAACGCTGCATTGTCTCTCCGTCATCCGGCTGTTCCGTACCTTCGTGCAGGAGAACCCGGAGATCTGGACGCCGCAGCTGAAGCGGGAGCTGCTGGAGATCTGCACCACGATCGTCGAGCACGAGGACGCCTTCATCGACCTCGCCTTCGAGCTGGGCGGCGTGCAGGGCATGACGGCGGAGGATGTGAAACTCTATATCCGCTTCATCGCCGACCGCCGCCTGCAGCAGCTCGGCCTCGACCCCCATTACGGGATCGAGAAGAACCCGCTGCCCTGGCTGGACGAGATCCTGAATGCCGTCGAGCACATGAACTTCTTCGAGGGGCGCGCCACCGAGTATTCCAAGGCCAGCACCCAGGGTAGCTGGGAGGAGGCCTTCGCCGACGGTGTCTTCGCCGACAAGCAGCCGGAAGGGCAGCTGCTGCCCTGATCCGTCCGCCGGCCGGGGGGCGGGTGGGACAATCGGTCCCCTCCGCTTCCGGCGCCGGATCGGCTAAGCAGGCGGGATGCAAAGGCTGATCCGCATCCTCGTGCTCTTCCTGATCCTGGGCCTCGGCGCGCTCTGGGGCGCCGCGGCCTTCAACCGCCAGCCGGGCGAGCCGCTCGGCGATGCCTTCATGCGCCAGGTCGCCGGGCTGATGGGGCAGGAGGCGGCGGTGCCCTCCGTGGGGGGCGTGCAGCTCCCCGAGGGCATGGTGCTGGGCGGCCCCTTCCGCCTGACCGACCAGGAGGGGCGCAGCGTCACCCAGGCCGAACTGGGCGGCGCGCTGATGGTGGGCTACTTCGGCTTCACCTACTGCCCCGACGTCTGCCCGACCGAGCTTGGCGCCATCGCCAGCGCCCTGGACCTGCTGCCCGCGGCCCAGGCCGAGCGGGTCACGCCGGTCCTGTTCAGCGTCGATCCCGAGCGGGATACGCCCGAGCAGCTCAAGGCCTACGTGACCAACTTCCATCCGCGCATGGTCGGGCTGACCGGGACGCCGGAGCAGGTCGCCGAGGTGGCACGCCGGTTCCGGGTCTTCTACGCCAAGGTCAAGCGCCCCGAGATGACCGAGTACCTCGTCGACCATTCCTCCTTCATCTACCTGATCGGCAAGGATGGGCGCGTGCGCATGCTGCTGCGCCCGCAATCGACGCCGGAAGACATCGCCAAGGCCGTTCAGGCGCAGCTCGCGACACTATAGACACAGTTGGGCCTTACATCTTTAAAGGGCAACGCGATCGTGATCACCACCCTGTGCAGCCGGGGCTTTGTCGCGTACATGTCCTTGATGCGAAGCTTGCGTGAGCCCGTGGCGCGCGCGGCACGCCTGCGAAAGCAAGGAGGCTAGGCAGCATGGCGGAAGATTGGTCAGAAGGGCAGGGCGTTCAGGAGCCAGCCAAGGTCCAGCCGGCTCCGCGTCACACGCGTCGGTTGTCGGACAAGATCCTGATCGCCTTCCACCAGGCCTGCGACCAGAGCGACTACGAGGTTGCCGAGGAGCTGCTGCGGATCCTGGAGAAGATGGTGACCCGGCGGCCGAACTCCCCGGACACCAACCGCCGCAAGAACATGGAGAGCCTGGTCGCGGCGCATGAGCGCCTCTGGCTTCTCCGGCATCCGGAGCCGGGCAACTAGACCGTCAATTGACGAATTGAGATCGCGGAATTGCGGGGATCATCTGATATCCCCGTCCTCGGTACGTATTTCAGAATTGATGTTCAGCACGAGTCGTGATTTCCTTCCTGAACGCCAGGGAGATCGCGGCATGACCCTTCAGCTGGGCCAAACGGCCCCCGATTTCAGCGCCGAGACGTCGGAGGGGCCGATCCGCTTCCATGACTGGGCGGAGGAGTCCTGGGTGGTGCTGTTCAGCCACCCCCGTGATTTCACGCCGGTCTGCACCACCGAGCTGGGCGAGGCCGCCCGGCTGAAGCCGGAATTCGACCGGCGCGGCGTCAAGGTGATCGGCCTCTCGGTGGATACCCTGGACAATCACGCCGGCTGGAACGCGGATATCGCCGACACGCAGGGCGCGGCCGTCAACTTCCCGCTGATCTCCGACGCGGACCGTGCGGTGTCCCACCTCTATGGCATGATCCATCCCGAGGCGGACGCGGCCGTCACGGTCCGCACCGTCTTCGTCATCGATCCGGCGAAGAAGGTACGCCTGACCCTGGCCTATCCGCCCTCGACCGGGCGGAACTTCCAGGAAGTGCTGCGGGTGATCGACAGTCTCCAGTTGACGGATCGCCACAAGGTCGCGACTCCGGTGAACTGGCAGCCGGGCGAGCGGGCGATCATCGTTCCCTCCATCCCGGACGAGCAGGCCCGGGAGCGGTTCCCGCAGGGCTGGGAGGCCGAGAGGCCGTATCTGCGTTGGGTGGATGTGGAGAAGGCATGATGCTGGCACCGGTCTCGCAGGCGGTCGAAGGCTTCTGGGGCGCGGTCGGCCGGACACCGCTGATCCGGCTTCGCCGGGCCTCGGAGGAGACCGGCTGCGAGATCCTGGGCAAGGCCGAGTTCATGAATCCCGGCGGCTCGGTGAAGGACCGGGCGGCGCTCGGCATCCTGCAGGATGCGGTGGAACGCGGCCTGCTGACCCCGGGCCGGCCGGGCACCGTGGTCGAGGGCACGGCCGGCAATACCGGCATCGGCCTGGCGCTCGCCGCCAATGCCCGCGGCTGGAAGAGCATCATCGTCGTGCCCGAGACGCAGAGCCGGGAAAAGCTCGATTTCCTGCGCATGATCGGCGCCGACCTCCGCCTGGTGCCGGCCAGGCCCTATGCCGATCCGGGCAACTACGTCCATGTCTCCCGCCGGCTGGCCGAGGAGCTGGGCGCGGTCTGGGCCAACCAATTCGACAACCTGGCCAATGCGCGGGCGCACGAGGCGACCACCGGGCCGGAGATCTGGGACCAGACCGGCGGGCGGATCGACGCCTTCACCTGCTCCTGCGGCACCGGCGGGACGCTGGCGGGCATCGCCCGGGCCCTGAAGGCGCGGCATTCCGGCGTGCGCGTCGTGCTGGCCGATCCCGAGGGCAGCGCCCTGGCGCCCTGGGTCAGGAATGGCACGGTCAAGGCGACGGCGGGCAGCTCCATCACGGAGGGAATCGGCCAGGCGGCGCGGGTGCCCGGCAATCTGGACGGCGCGCCGATCGATGGCGCCGAGACCATCCTGGATGCCGAGGCGCTGCGGCAGGTCTTCTCCCTGCTGGTGGAGGAGGGGCTCTCGGTCGGCGGCAGCGCCGGGCTGAACGTGGCGGCCGCGGTGCGCGTGGCGAAGGCGCTGGGGCCCGGCCACACGGTGGTGACCATCCTCTGCGACGGCGGCGCCCGCTATCAGTCCAAGCTCTTCAACCCCGCCTTCCTGCGCGAGAAGGGGCTGCCGGTCCCGCCCTGGCTGGACTGACGCGGGTTTTCACGCCGCCGTATCGGAATGCGATCGCGCCGGGCTTGGCCGCCCGCCGCTTTGGCGTCACCCTGGCCGCCGCCGATGGCTGCAAGGGAGAACGCCGGTGAACGGAGCTGAAAGCCTGGTCCACACGCTGCTCAAGAGCGAGGTGGACACCTGTTTTGCCAATCCTGGCACCAGCGAGATGCACTTCGTCGCGGCACTCGACCGGATCCCCGGCATGCGCTGCGTGCTGGGGCTGCAGGAGAACATCGTCACCGGCATGGCCGACGGCTACTGGCGCATGGCGCAGAAGCCGGCGGCCACCCTGTTGCATTGCGGCCCCGGCCTCGCCAACGGCCTGGCCAACCTGCACAACGCCCGTCGCGCCCGCAGCGGGATCGTCAACATCGTCGGCGATCAGGCCACCTATCACCGCCCGCTGGATGCCCAGCTCACCGCCGACACCGAGGGCTGGGCGCGCGGCGTCTCCGGCTGGGTGCGGACCGCGATGGATGCCCGCCGCGTCGGTGCCGATGCCGCCGTGGCGGTGCAGGCCGCGCGGACCTCGCCGGGGCAGATCGCGACCCTGATCCTGCCGGCGGACACGGCCTGGAACGAGGGCGGCGAAGTCGCCGCCGCCCTGCCGGTGCCGCCCGCCCCGGCGCCCGACCCGCATGCGGTGAAGACCGCCGCGCGGGTGCTGCGCGAGAAGAAGAACGTGCTGATCCTGCTGGGCGGCGCGGCCCTGCGCGGCGAGGCGCAGGCTTTCGCCTGGCGCGCCGCCCAGGCCACCGGCCAGCGCGTCATGGCCGAGATGTCGAATGCCCGGCATGAGCGCGGGCGGGGCCGGCTGCCGCTGGAGCGCGTGCCCTATCCGGTCGACCAGGCGATCGAGGCGCTGAAGTGGGTCGAGCACCTGATCCTGGTGAACGCCAAGGCGCCGGTCGGCTTCTTCGCCTATCCCGGAAAGCCCAGCCTGCACTATCCCGAGACCGCCGAGGTGCATGTCCTGGCGCGCTACGAGCAGGACGGGCTTGCGGCGCTCCGGGCGCTGGTCGAGGAGCTGGGCGCGGCCGAGGCGGCCATCCCCGACCCCGGCCCGAGGCCGGAGATCGCCCGCGGCGCGCCGACGCCGGAAGGGCTGGCGCGGACGCTGGCGGCGGTGATGCCGGAAGGCGCCATCATCGCCGACGAGAGCGTCTCCTTCGGACGCGGCTTCTTCAAGGAGACGCACGCGGCGCCGGCGCATGACTGGCTGCAGATCACCGGCGGCGCCATCGGCTGCGGCATGCCGCTCGCCACCGGTGCCGCGATCGGCGCCGGGCGGCAGCGGCGGGTGATCAACCTGCAGGCCGATGGCTCGGCCATGTACACGCTTCAGTCGCTCTGGACCCAGGCCCGCGAGAAGCTGCCGGTGACCACGGTCATCCTCTCCAACCGCAAGTACCAGATCCTCATCGGCGAGTATCAGAATGTCGGCGCCAATCCCGGACCGACGGCGATGAGCATGCTCGACCTTGGCAATCCCGATCTCGATTGGCTGAAGCTCGCCGGCGGCATGGGGGTCGCGGCGGCGCGGGCCACCTCGCTGGAGCAGTGCGCGGACCTGATGAGCCAGTCCTTCTCCAGCGACGCGCCCTTCCTGATCGAGCTGATGATCTGAACCGGCGGGGCCGGGGGGCCTCGTTCCCCCGGCCCCCGGCAGCCCCTCCGGGGGGCTTGACCCGGCCGCCAGGTCGGTTTAATTGAGAATAACTCGCAGTTGCAGAAGATGAGGTGGAACGCGGTCACGACCGTCCCACCGCGGAACCGGATCCCGCACTACTCTCCCCGGCTCCCCGCCTTCTCTGCCTGACATTGCGGGATCCGGCGCTCCGCCTGCAGGGGAGGCGAAGCGCCGGAAGCGGACCGGGATGAAGCGCGCCGCTCCTCAGGCGCGCTTCCGGCCTGGGGAGCCCGAAGGGGGCGCCACAGGCTCTGTCGATTGGCACGCGGGCAGGGCGTGCCGGTCCCGGTCCGCGCCCCTTCCTCCCGAGGTTGCCGGACGCTTTCCTCTCCGGGCGGGGAGGGGCCAGAATGGGCCGGCCGGCAATCAGGAGGAATCGCCATGCCCTATCTCATCGAAACCTGGGACAAGGCCGACAGCCAGGCGCTGCGCCAGTCCACCCGGGCCGTGCACATCGATTTCCTGGACCGCAACGCCGCCCTGCTCCTGGCCTGCGGCGCCAAGCTGACCGATGACGGCGCCGATGCCGGTGGCGGCCTCTACATCGTCAATGTCGAGAACCGGGCCGAGGCGGAGGCCTTCATCCAGCAGGACCCCTTCACCCAGGCCGGCCTGTTCGAGACCATCCGCATCACGCGGTGGCGCAAGGCCTATCTGGACGGCAGGCGCCACCTGCCGCCGTGCTGAGCCGCCAGGAGCAGGAGCAGGAGCAGCGGACATGCCGCAGGGCCAGTCCAGGGCGGAGGAGAAGGTGCTCCGCCGCTCCTTCGGCGTCACGCTCGTCGTGGCGGCGGCGGGCGTGCTGTTTGGCCTGCTGTCCGGCTCGCTCTCCATCGTCTTCGACGGCGTCTTCTCGCTGATCGACGCCACCATGTCGCTGCTGGCGCTGTTCGTCGCCCGCCTGCTGGCGCGCGGCGACAGCCGGCGCTTCCAGCACGGCTTCTGGCACATCGAGCCCATGGTGCTCGTCTTCAACGGCTTCGTGCTGATGCTGACCTGCGCCTATGCCTTCCTCAACGCGGTGGGCAGCCTGCTGCAGGGCGGCCGCGACCTCGCCTTCGGCTGGGCCGTCGGCTACGCCGCGGCCATCGCCGCGGTGAGCTTCGCCATGGCCGCCTATGGCCGCCGCGCCAACCGCCGCATCGGCTCGGATCTGGTGGCGCTGGACGTGCAGGGCTGGATCATGGCGGGGACGATCACCGGGGCGCTGCTGCTGGCCTTCCTCGCCGGGCTGCTGCTGGGCCGGGGGCCCTACGCGCATCTGACGCCCTATGCCGATCCGCTGGCCCTGGCGGTGCTGACGCTCTGCCTGCTGCCCGTGCCGGTCCGCACGGTGCGCAAGGCGATGTCGGAGGTGCTGCTGGTCACGCCCACCTCCCTCGACCGCCGGGTGCGCGCCATCCTGGACGAGGTGACGGCGCGGCACGGCTTCCCCGCCTATTCCAGCTATGTCGCCAAGATCGGGCGCGGCCTCTTTGTCGAGGCCCATATCCTGGTGCCGCCCGGCCATCCGCTGGACGGTGTCCAGGGCTTCGACGCCGTGCGGGAGGAGATCAGCGCGGCGCTGGGGAGCGACGGGCCGCATCGCTGGCTGACCGTGGATTTCGTCGGCGACCGGCGCTGGTTCTGAAGCGCCCGGCGCCCTTCCGGGCCTCAGCCCTTCCGCGCCAGGGCGCCGCGCATCGCCCGGCCCGGGGCATCGGTCGTGAAGGCCTCGGCGAAGACCGGCACGCTGGCGGCGACGGAGGCCGTCAGCGGCAGCTCCTCCCATTGCCGCAGGAGGGCCTTCTGCGCCGCGATGGCGCGCGGCTCGCATTCCAGGATCGGCGCCAGCGCCGCCTCGACGGCCGAGTCCAGCCCTTCCGGCCCGGCCACCGCGTCGATCAGCCCCCAGTCCAGCGCCGTGGCGGCGTCGATGGTGGCGGCGGTCATCAGCATCCAGCGCGCCCGGCCCCAGCCGATCAGCCGCGGCATCAGCGCCGCATGGATCACGGAGGGAATGCCGACCTTCACCTCCGGCATGGCGAACTGGGCCCCGGGTGCCGCGACGCGCAGATCGCAGGCCATGGCCAGTTCCAGCCCGCCGCCCAGGGCCCAGCCCTGGATGCGCGCCACCACCGGCAGCGGGCATTGCCGCGCCGCCTCGCAAAGCCCGCCCAGGCGGGTGATGAAGGCCTCGGCGGAGGCAGGGTCCAGCGCCGCCATCTCGCGCAGGTCGGCGCCGCCGATGAAGCTGCGCTCGCCCGATCCGGTCAGCACGATGGCGCGCAACCCGGCCTCCCGGCCCAGCAGCCCGATCCCCTCGGTCAGCGCCAGGATCACCGCGGTGCTCAGGATATTGGCCCGGCCGGCCTCATGGATGGTCAGCCAGGCCACCTCGCCCCGGCGCTCGACGGCGCAATGCCGGTTCAGCAGTTCCATGCGTTCCTCCCGCGTTTCGTGCGCCGCCGCGCCGGCGCCGGGCGGCCGGTGCGGCTACAGGCCGCGCAGCCGGGCGGCCAGATAGGCGGCGTAGTTGTCCGTCATGCCGGCGACGAAATCGACGGCGCAGCGGATGGTCTCGCTCGGGCTGTAATCCCGCTTCGGATGATAGTCGCGCATCAGCGACAGGGCCTGCCGTGCCGGGCCGGAGACGCGCTCGACATCGCCCCCGGCCTGGACGAAGGCGAGGCAGGCCTCCAGGAAGACGCTGAGCGTCTTCTCCAGCACGTCGCGCGCGCCGATCTCAAACTCCGCCTTGCGCGGGTGGAAGTAGAGCGTGTCGCGGTTGGTGCGGCGGATGGCGTCGAAGGGCTCCAGGAGGTCCGGCGCGCAGAGGCCGATCAGCGACTGTCCGGGCGCCATCCGGCCTTCCAGGATGGGCTCGCGATGCCGGGCGAAGGCCACCGCCACGGCGCCGATCATCCGGCCGATGGCCTTGGAGCGCAGCAGGGCGACCTTCTGCACCTCGGTGTCCTCGCCCGCCAGCCGGGCGCGGTCGGCCTGGGCGAGGGGAGCGACCAGGGCCTCGTAGTCGCGATAGGGCACCATATCGAGCTCGACCGCGTCCTCGAGATCGGCCAGGCCATAGGTGATGTCGTCCGCCGCCTCCATCAGCCAGACGGCGGGATGGCGCGGATGCGGCCCGTCGAGCCCGCAGCCCGCCAGCACCTCCCCGAAGGCGGCGCGCTCGGTGGCGAAATGGTTGAACTTCACGCCGGGCCGGCCGCGCCGCTCGGCCCGCGGGTCGGTCGCGTCCCAGGGGTATTTTAGGAAGGCGCCGAGGCTGGCCAGCGTCAGCTTCAGGCCGCCGCGCTCGCGGTAGCCGTCGGCCCGGGTCAGGATGCGGAAGCCCTGGGCATTGCCGTCGAAGAAGCGCAGATCCGCGTCCAGCTCCAGACCGGCGGCGCCTGGCCCCTGCAGCCACTGGGCCATGAAGCCGGCGATCACCTCCTCGCCGGCATGGCCGAAGGGCGGATTGCCGATGTCATGCGCCAGGCAGACCGCCTGCACCAGATAGCCGAGGTCGTCCGGCGTATGGCCGCTGCCGGCCAACTCGGCGGCGCAGTCGGTGCCGACGGTGAAGCCGAGCGAGCGCCCGACCGAGGCCACCTCCAGCGTGTGCAGCAGGCGGTTGCGGACATGCGCGTTGAAGGGCAGGGGATGGACCTGGGTCTTCTGCTGCAGCCGGCGGAAGGGGCGGCTGAAGACGATGCGGTCCTGGTCGATCTGGAAGGCGTTGCGGTTGGCGGCGACGCGGGCGGAGGGCTCGGTGAAGCGGCGGGTCTCGAACAGGCGGGACCAGCGCACCGGCGCTCAGCCCCGCATCCGCGCCACGGTCGCGGTGGTGGAATTGCCCGGCAGCAACTCGGCGAGCTTCACCACCCCGCCCCAGTCCTGCAGCAACTCACCGCCCACCACCTGATCCACGGTATAGTCGGCGCCCTTCACCAGCACCTCGGGCTGCAGCAGCCGGATCAGGTCCAGCGGCGTGTCCTCCTCGAAGATGGTGACGAGGTCGACGGTGGCGAGGGAGGCCAGCACGGCAGCGCGCGCCGCCTCGGGCTGCACCGGGCGGGAGGGGCCCTTCAGCCGCTTGACGCTGGAATCGGCGTTGAGCCCGACCACCAGACGGTCACACCAGGAGCGCGCCTGCTCCAGCAGATGCACATGTCCCGGATGCAGCAGGTCGAAGCAGCCATTGGTGAAGCCGACGCGCCAGCCGCGCTGGCGCCAGCGCTCCACCTGCTCGGCGGCGGCGGCGCGGCGCATCACCTTGCGCAGCGCGCCACGCTCGGGCGTCAGGGCCTCCAGCAGATCGGCCTCCCGGGCCACCGCGGTGCCGACCTTTCCCACCACGAGCCCGGCGGCGATATTGGCGAGGCGCGCCGCCAGCGGCAGCGGCAGGCCGGCGGCGAAGCCGGCCGCCAGCACGGCGACCACCGTATCCCCCGCGCCCGAGACGTCATGCACCTCGGGGGCCTCGGCCGGCAGGTGATGCACCGCCTCCCCCTCAAGCAGGGTCATGCCGTCCTCGCTGCGCGTCACCAGCACGGCGTGGAAGCCGTGGCGCGCCTGCAGGGCGCGGGCGGCGGCGACGATGGCCGCCTCGCTGTCCACCGGCATCTGGGTGGCGAGCGCCAGCTCGGCGCGGTTCGGCGTGATGACATCGGCCCCCGCGTAGCGGGAGAAATCCTCGCCCTTGGGGTCCACGACGACGCGCCGGCCGGCCGCCCTGGCGGCGGCGATCAGCTTCTCCGTCGTGCCGCCGGAGAGCACGCCCTTGCGGTAGTCGGAGAGCACCATGACACTGGTGGCGGCCACGGTGTCGGTGGCGATGCGGATCAGCCGCTCGGCCAGCCGCTCATGGATCGGCCGCGCCACCTCCTGGTCGGCGCGCAGCATCTGCTGGCCGGCGGCGATGAAGCGGGTCTTGGTGGTGGTGATGCGCCCGCCCTGGACCAGCAGCCAGGGCTCGACGCCGGGCTGGCCGCCGATCAGCCCGGTCAGGTCGCTGCCCGCCTGGTCGTCCCCCACGACGGAGAGGAAGGCCACGGCGGAGCCCAGCGCCGTCAGGTTGCGCACCACATTGCCCGCCCCGCCCGGCATGGCCAACTCCCGCTCCACCGTCAGCACGGGGACGGGCGCCTCCGGGCTGATGCGGCGGACATGGCCGTAGACGTAGCGGTCCAGCATGGCGTCGCCCACCACGAGGACGGAGGCGCGCTTCAGCTGCCGCACCGCATCGGCCAGATCCGGCTGGGTGCCGGGGCCGGGCCGCGGATCGTCCTGCGTGTTCGGCCGGGGAGCATCCGGCAGGGGTGCGTCCGGCAGGGGGGAGGGGGGCACGGGGCCTTGCATCGGCAAGGGCCTAGCGCAGCCCTGGCGCTGCACGCAAGGCGCCCTGGCGGCCCGGCCTCCGGGGCGGCGGCCTCATGCCGAGAGAAACCGCAGGCTGGCGGCGTCCAGCGCCAGGGCGGTGAGGGCGCCTCCGGCCACCGCGCCGGTGTCGATGCCGATTCGCCAGCGCCGCAGTTCCGGGGCGCGGGAGGGGGTATGGCCGTGGACGACGATGCGCGGCAGCGGCCGGGGCCAGGAGAGGAAGGGCTCGCGGATCCACATCAGGTCCAGCTCGCGCTGGCTCTCGAGGGCGCGACGCGGGTCGATGCCGGCATGGACGAAGAAATAGTCGCCCGCCGACCAGGACGGCCGCAGGCCGCGCAGCAGCGCCAGATGCGCCTCCGGCAGCACCAGGCGGCTGTCCTCGGCGCCGTAGCTGGCCAGGGTGGCGTCGCCGCCATTCCACAGCCAGAGATCCTCGGCCACCGTTCCGGGCCCCGCCGTCAGGGCGTCGAGCATCATCGCCTCGTGATTGCCGCGCAGCAGAATCCATTCCGCCCCCGCGATCGGCCCGGGCCCGGCGAGGCGGTCGAGCACCGCCGCGCTGGCCTCGCCGCGATCGATGTAGTCGCCCAGATGGACGATGGCGCAGCGCGCCGCCGGGCGGTCGCGCCAGTCCCGCGCGATGCGGGCATGCAGGGCCTCCAGCCGGTCGGCGCAGCCATGCACGTCGCCGATGGCGTAGACGCGGAGGCCGTCCGGCAGCAGGCCGGGGGCGGGTAGATCCATGACGATGAAGCCCCCAGGAGACAGCGGCGCCAGCGTGGCGCCGCCGCATCATGCGCCCGCGGCGGCGGGGGTTCAACGCATCCGCGTCACGCGGCCCCAGGCGGCGCCTTTCAGACGGCGGGCGCGACGCGCCAGATGCGGTTGCCGGTGTCGTCCGTCACCAGCACGGCGCCGCGCGCGTCCTGGATCACGCCGACCGGCCGGCCGTGGGTCTCGCCCCGCTCCGGGTCAGGCATGAAGCCGGTCAGGAAGTCCTCCGCCAGACCGCTCGGCCGGCCCCCGGCGAAGGGGACGAAGGCGACGCGATAGCCGCTGAACGCGCTGCGGTTCCAGGAGCCGCGCTGCGCCACCAGGGCGCCGCCCCGGTAGCGTTCCGGCACCGCCGTGCCGCGCAGGAACTGCAGGCCGATGCAGGCCGTGTGGCTGCCCAGCGCGTAGTCCGGCGCGATGGCGGCGCGCACCAGGTCGGGCCGCTCATGCGCCATTCGGGGGTCGGGATGGCTGCCCCAGTAGCTGTAGGGCCACCCGTAGAAGCCGCCCTCGCGCACGTGGGTGATATAATCCGGCACCAGGTTGTCGCCGATGTTGTCGCGCTCGTTCACCGCGGTCCAGAGCGCGCCGGTCACGGGCTCCCAGTCCATGCCATTGGGGTTGCGCAGGCCATGGGCGAAGATCCGCTGGCCGCCGCCGTCGGGATCGATCTCCAGGATCGCGGCGCGGCGCCGCTCCTCCTCCATGCCATACTCGCCATTGTTGCTGGCCGAGCCGACCGAGACGTAGAGGCGCCGCCCATCGGGACTGGCGATGATGTTGCGCGTCCAGTGGTTGTTGTAGCCGCCTGCGGGCAGGTCGAGGATGCGCTCGGCCCGGCTGCCGTCGATGCGCGTCTCGCCGGGCCGGAAGGGGAAGCGAAGCACGCCGTCCGTGTTCGCCACGTAGAGCCGCCCCTCGCGATAGAGCATCCCGAAAGGCTGGTTCAGATCGGTCAGCAGCACGTGGCGCTCCGGCTGCCCGGTGCCATCCACGTCACGCAGGAGCGTGATCCGGTTGGCGCTGCCGCCCGTCACGGTGCCCGCGCGCTCCTGCTGTGCCTGCTGCTCCCGCTCCTCCGCCGTCCGGGCCGGCTTCGGCAGGGTACGCGCCTCGGCGACCAGAACGTCGCCATTCGGCAGGAGATGCATCCAGCGCGGGCTGTCGAGGTCGCGCGCATATTCGGTCACGGCGAAGCCTGGCGCGGCGCGCGGCGTCTTGCCCTCCGGCCAGCCGATCTGGCGGGAGAAGTTGCGTGTCTCGTGACGAAGATCGGGCGCCGGCAGGGCGGGAGCGCGGCCGATGCCGGCGACAGGAACCTCCTGGGCCCCGGCCCTTCCGGCCAATAGGCCGCCGGCGCCGAGGGCCGAGGCCAGGATCAGCCGGCGCGAGGTGATGGGCATGGGCAACTCCCGTCTCAGACAGCGATGCCGCCTCAATCCTGCCCGGCAGGATAGGTTTCCGATATGTCATGTTTCATCATCCCCACGGCAACTCCCGCTTCCGGGGCCGCGTTGAGCGGGATGCCAGGCCATGGGGCGCCCTGACCCCGGCCAGGGCGCAACCGCTGAGGAGCAGCCGCATGAAGATCTGGAAGAAGCCTCGAATCGTCGAGATCCGTACCGGCATGGAGATCAATTCCTACGCCGTTGCGGAGTGATCCGCGAGGGATGCGCTGGCTCGTGCTGGGCGCCGCGGCCGGTGGCGGGTTTCCCCAATGGAACTGCGCCTGTCCGAACTGCCGGGCGGCGCGGGCCGGTGATCCGCATCTCCGTCCGCGCAGTCAGTCCTCCCTGGCCATGGCCTTGCAGGGGGGGGACTGGCTGCTGGTGAATGCCGCGCCGGAGCTGCTGCAGCAGATCGCGCGGCAGCCTGTCCTGCATCCGAACAACCGGCAGCCGCGCCATAGTCCGCTCTCGCATGTTCTGCTCACGGGGGGCGAGATTGACCAGCTTGCCGGCCTGCTATCCCTGCGGGAGCGGCACGCCTTCGAGTTGCGGGCGACGCAGCGCGTCTTGGGCATTCTGGCGGAGAACCGCATCTTCGATGCGCTATCCGGCGAATGCGTGACGCGCCGGCCACTGCCTCTGGAGGAGGTCTGGAACCTGCCCGGCGGAGCCCGTCTGCGACTCTTCGCCATCCCCGGCAAGCCGCCGCTCTACCTTGAGGCGCAGGCGGAGGCCGAGGCCGAGGACACCGTCGCGGTGGAGGTCGAGGCGCGGGATGGCCGGCGCGCCTACTACATTCCCGCCTGTCATGCCGTGACAGCGGCGCTGCGCGAACGGATTCAGGGGGCGGAACTCCTGCTCTTCGACGGCACGGTCTGGACCGACGACGAGATGGCGCGGGCCGGCGTCGGAAGCAGGACAGGGCGTCAGATGGGCCATCAGCCACTCTCGGGCGCCGACGGGTCGCTCGCCGCCTTGTCCGGCCTCGACATCGGCCGGAAGGTGCTGATCCATGTCAACAACACCAACCCCGTGCTGCGCGAGGGCTCCCCCGAGCGGAACGAGGCGACGGCAGGAGGGTGGGAGATCGCGGAGGATGGCCTGGAGCTGTCATGGTGAGCCCGCTGCTGTCCCCGGAGGAGCTGGAGGTCGCGCTGCGCGCCATCGGCGCCGAGCGCTACCACAACCTGCATCCCTTCCATCGCCTGCTGCATGACGGGGCGTTGACCCGGGGCCAAGTGCAGGCCTGGGCGCTGAACAGATACTACTACCAGAGCCGCATCCCGCTGAAGGACGCCGCCTTCCTGTCCCGCGCCGAGGACCCGGCGCTGCGCCGCGTATGGCGGCAGCGGCTGGAGGATCATGACGGCGACGCGGACAACCCGGGCGGCATCCGACGCTGGCTGGCATTGACCGATGGCGTGGGGCTGGAGCGTGGCCAGGTGGAGGCCGGGACCGGCATCCTCCCGGCGACGCGCTTCGCCGTGGATGCTTATGTCCGCTTCGTTCGCGACCGCCCGCTTCTGGAGGCCGTCGCCTCCTCGCTGACGGAACTCTTCTCGCCCATCATCATCTCCGAACGCGTCGCCGGCATGTTGCGGCACTACGACTTCATCGACGCCGCGGCCCTGGACTATTTCTCGCACCGCATGGAGCAGGCGCCGCGCGATTCCGATTTCGCCCTGGACTATGTCCGCCGCGAGGCGAGAACGCCGGAGCAGCAGGCCCAGGTGCTGGAGGCCTTGCGCTTCAAGTGTGATGTCCTGTGGGCGCAGCTCGACGCCCTGCATCACGCCTATGTCGTGCCGGGCCTGATCCCGCCTGGCGGCTTCCGCCCGACGTGAGCGCGCCCCGCCTCTCGCCGCATGTGCGGCTGCATTACGACAGGCGCCGCGAGAGCTGGGTGCTGCTGGCGCCTGAACGCGTCCTGGTGCTGGACGACGTGGCCTACGCCATCCTGCGGCGGCTGGACGGACAGCACGATGTCGCGCGGCTCGCCGCCGCGCTGGCCGAGGAATACGACGCGCCGGCCTCCGCCATCGCCGAGGACGTCCGCGAGGTCCTGGAGGATTTGCGGCGGAAGGGGCTGGTGCAGCCGTGAACGTCCCAGGACCGCCCGCGATCCCGCCACCGCTGGGCCTGCTGGCCGAACTCACCCACCGCTGCCCGCTCGGGTGCCCCTACTGCTCCAACCCCGTGGACCTGGAGCGGCGGAACGCCGAACTCGACACGGCCACTTGGCAGCGGGTGCTGCGCGAGGCGGCGGCGCTCGGCGTGCTGCAACTGCATCTCTCGGGCGGCGAGCCGGCAGCGCGGCCGGATCTGGAGGCGATCACCGCCACGGCCACGGAAGTCGGCCTCTATGCCAATCTTATCACCTCCGGCGTGCTGCTGGACGCGGCACGGCTCAAGGCGCTTGCCGCCGCCGGCCTGCCGCATGTGCAGCTTTCCATCCAGCATGCCGATGCGCAGGCGGCGGACCGCATCGCGCGTTTCCGCGGCGCCCATGCGCGCAAGCTCGCGCTCGCCGAGGCGGTCCATGCCGCCGGCATGGCGCTCACCGTCAACGCCGTGCTGCACCGGGAGAACGTGGACGCGCTGGAGGCGATGATCGCCCTGGCCGAGCAGATGGGCGCCACGCGGCTGGAAGTCGCGCATACGCAGTATCATGGCTGGGCGCTGCGTAACCGCGCGGCCCTGATGCCGGACGCCTCGCAGGTCGCGCGGTCACGGCAGATCGTGGCCGGAGCGGAGCGGCGCCTGGCGGGTCGGATGGCGATCGACTTCGTCACGCCGGACTATCATGCCAGCCGGCCCAAGGCCTGCATGGGCGGCTGGGGGCGGCGCTTCCTCAACGTGACGCCGAGCGGCGCCGTGCTGCCCTGTCATGCCGCCGAAAGCATTCCCGGATTGTCCTTCGACCGTGTCACCGAGCGCAGCCTGGAGCAGATCTGGTATGGCTCGGCCGCCTTCAACCGCTTCCGCGGCACTGGATGGATGTCTGAGCCCTGCCGGAGCTGCGAGCGCCGCGAGCTGGACTGGGGCGGCTGCCGCTGTCAGGCGCTGGCGCTGACCGGCGACGCGGCGCGGACCGATCCGGCCTGCGCTCTCTCGCCGGACCGCCGCCGGCTGGACGAGGCGCTGGCCGTGATGCCGGCGGAGGGCTTCGCTTGGCGCCGGCCATGACGCAGTAGGCTCGGCGCCGCCTGGCGGCGCCCTCCGCCGCGCCGCGGCCGTGATCGAGCCGCCGCCCCGGGGGGGGGGGGGGGGGGGGGGGGGGGGGGGGGGGGGGGGGGGGGG
>NZ_JBSXMU010000017.1:0-52311 GCF_054073225.1 Teichococcus aerofrigidensis | reverse complement strand
GCGCCGCCTATGCCGAGGCCGCCGGCGCGCTGTCCGCCGCGCGCGCCGCCGCCGCCCGGCGGCTGGAGAAGGCCGTGGCGCAGGAGCTGGCGCCGCTGAAGCTCGACCGCGCCCGGCTGCATATCGAGCTGGCCCCGCGCGAGGAGCGCGCCTGGGCTGCCGACGGGCAGGATCGCGTCACCTTCCTGGTCACCACCAATCCGGGCCAGAAGCCGGGCCAGCTGGAGAAGATCGCCTCGGGCGGCGAGCTGTCGCGGCTGATGCTGGCGCTGAAGGTGGTGCTGGCCCGCGGCTCGCCGGTGCCGACCCTGGTCTTCGACGAGGTGGACAGCGGCATCGGCGGCGCCACGGCGGCGGCGGTGGGCGAGCGCCTCGCCCGCGTGGCCGAGCGGCTGCAGGTGCTGGTGGTGACGCACAGCCCGCAGGTGGCGGCGCGCGGCGACCAGCACTGGCGGGTGTCCAAGGGCGTGCGCGCCGACCGCGCCGAGACGCGGGTGGAACCGCTGGACGTCGCCGCCCGGCGCGAGGAGCTGGCGCGGATGCTGGCCGGCGAGACGGTGACGGAGGCGGCCCGGGCGGCGGCGGATTCGCTGCTGGGCGGGCCGGCCTGACGGACGGCAAGGGCGCCGGAGGCCTCGGCGCGCCCGCCGGCTTCCCGCCGGGGCCGGGCTGGGTTAGCAGGGCAGCATGACCCCGTCGCCCCGCGCCATCGCCGTCGAGGATCTCACCGAGGCCCAGGCCGCCGCCGATCTGGCCGCGCTGGCCGCCGAGATCGCCGCCGCCGACATCGCCTACCACCAGAACGACGCGCCCGAGATCACGGACGCCGAATACGATGCGCTGCGCCGCCGCAACGCCGCCATCGAGGCGCGCTTCCCGGCGCTGAAGCGCGCCGACAGCCCGAGCGAGGCGGCGCCGGGGGCGGCCCCGGCCGCGGGCTTCGCCAAGGCCCGCCACGGCACGCCGATGCTGAGCCTGGACAATGCCTTCGGCGCCGGCGACTTCACCGAGTTCGCCAGGACCGTCCGCCGCTTCCTGCGGCTCGACGAGGCCGAGGTGCTGCGCTTCGTGGGCGAGCCCAAGATCGACGGGCTCTCGGTCAACCTGACCTATGAGAAGGGGGTGCTGACGCGGGGCGCGACGCGCGGCGACGGCACGCTGGGCGAGGACATCACCCGCAACCTGCTGACCCTGCCCGAGGCCGAGCTGCCCCGCAGCCTGGGCCCCGGGGCGCCGGAGCAGATCGAGATCCGCGGCGAGGTCTTCATGACCAAGGCCGACTTCCTGGCCTTCCGCGAGGAGCAGGCGCGGCTGGCCGAGGAGCGGGAGCAGCGCCGCGAGCGGGGCGAGAAGGTGGGGCCCGAGATCCGCATCCCCGCCAATCCGCGCAATGCCGCCGCCGGCTCGCTGCGGCAGCTCGACCCGGAGGTGACGGCGCGGCGGCCGCTGAAGCTCTTCGCCTATGCCCAGGGCGCTTCCAGCAGCCCGGTGGCGGAGACGCACTGGGACTATCTGCGGGCGCTGACGCGCTGGGGCTTCCGTGTGAACCCGCTCTCGGCGCTGCTGCCGGACGAGCGGGCGGCGGAAGCCTTCCAGGCCCGCATGGCCGAGGGCCGCGCCGGGCTGGACTACGACATCGACGGCGTCGTCTACAAGCTGGACCGGCTGGACTGGCAGAGCCGGCTCGGCTTCGTCGGCCGCACGCCGCGCTGGGCCATCGCCTGGAAGTTCCCCGCCGAGCGCGCCGAGACGGTGCTGCTGGAGATCCAGATCCAGGTCGGCCGCACCGGGGCGCTGACGCCGCGCGCGGTGATGCAGCCGGTCAATGTCGGCGGCGTCATGGTGCAGCACGCGACGCTGCACAACGAGGACGAGATCGCGCGCAAGGATGTGCGGGTGGGCGACACCGTCATCCTGCAGCGCGCCGGGGACGTCATCCCGCAGATCGTCGGCATCGTGCCGGAGAGGCGGCCGGCGGACAGCGCGCCCTGGCAGCCGCTGATGCATTGCCCCGCCTGCGGCAGCCATGCCGTGCGGCCGGAGGGCGAGGTGGTGCGCCGCTGCACCGGCGGCCTGGTCTGCCCGGCGCAGACGGTGGAGCGGCTGAAGCACTTCGTCGGCCGCACCGCGCTCGACATCGAGGGGCTGGGCGAGGAGAACATCATCGCCCTGCACGAGGCGGGGCTGGTGAGGAGCCCGGCCGACATCTTCCGCCTGAAGGACCATGCCGCGGCGATCCGGCAATGGGAGGGCTGGGGCAAGGCGTCGAAGCGGGATTCGAAGAAGCTGGCCAATCTGCTGGCCGCCATCGAGGAGCGCCGCCGCCCGGCCCTGGAGCGCTTCATCTTCGCCCTCGGCATCCGCCGCATCGGCGCGCAGAACGCCAAGCTGCTGGCGCGGCACTACCACGACGTCGATCACTGGCGCGCCCGGATGCGGGAGGCGACCGTCATCGGTTCCGAGGCGCGGGAGGAGCTGGGCTCGATCCAGGGCGTCGGCCCCGCCATCGCCAGCGAGCTCGCCGAGTTCTTCAAGGAGCCGCGCAACATGGCCGCGCTGGACGACCTGCTCGGCGAGGTCTCGCCCGCCCCGGCGGAAAGCCTCGGCGGCGGCGACAGCCCCTTCGCCGGCAAGGTCGTGGTCTTCACCGGCACGCTGGAGCGCACCTCGCGCGATGAGGCGGAGGCGGTGGCCGAGCGGCTCGGCGCCAAGGTGACGAAGAGCGTCTCGAAGAAGACCGACTTCGTCATCATCGGCGCCGATGCCGGCTCGAAGGCGAGGAAGGCCGCGGAGCTCGGCGTCAGGACGCTGACGGAGGCGGAGTGGCGGGCGATGGCCCATCCGGACGCAGCGGAGACGCCATCCGCCGGCTGAGCAGCAGGCCGAGCCCCTGGCGCAGGATGCCGATGGGGTCGCGCCCCTTGCCCTGCGAGACCGAGACGCGGTGGCCGCCGGTCACCACGCGGTGCATGGCACCAGGCAGCAGGGCGGAGGCGACGGAGACCAGCCCGTCATTCGGCCCCGCCCCCTGCCGCTCCATCCAGCGCACCATGGGCAGGTAGCGCCGATCCGGCCCGGTGATCCCGGCGGAGAGCCGGGCGGCGACGCAGAGCACCGGCATGGCGGCGGTGATCTCGGCCACCCGCGCCGCGTGCTCGCGCATCCAGGCCGCGCGGCCGGGGGTGGAAAGATCGGGCAGGCCGGCGCCACCGCCCATGCGCAGCGCCCGCACCAGCGCCGCCAGGCTGCGGTGCAGCCGCGGCCGGGCCAGCAGGGCATCGGCCACCGGCGACCCGAAGAAGGGCGACTGCAGTGCCAGCAGCCCCGTGCAGCGCGCCGCGACGGCGGGATCGAGCAGCGCCGCCAGCGCCTCCAGCCCCCCCTTGCTGTGCGCCACGATCAGGCAGGGCGCGGGCGAGGCCAGGATCGCCTCGGCCAGCAGGGCGGCGTTGGGGGCGATGGGCGCCGTGGTCGGCAGCTTGACCACCTGCGCCACCGCGCCCTGCGCCAGCAGCCAGCGCAGCTGCGTGTCCATGTAGTCCATGCCGAGGGGGGCCAGCCGCGCCGCGCCCTCCCCCAGCAGGCCATAGACCAGCAGCACCCGCCGCCCCGCCAGATCCAGCGGCCGCACCGGTGGCGCGGCGGGGATGGTGGGGCGGCGGAAGCGGCGCAGCCGGGCCTTCAGAGCGTGGCGCAGGCCCAAGACAGCCATTCCGCCACGGGGGCCTCCAGCTCGCCGCCGAGCTCGGCCAGCACGCGGGCATGATAGGCATCGACCCAGGCCCGCTCCCCGGGCGTCAGCAGGGCAGGATCGATCAGCCGGCGCTCATAGGGGGCGAGGGTCAGGGTCTCGAACTCCAGGAAAGGCTTCACCTGCCCCGGCCGCTCCGGCGCGGGCCGGACCAGCAGCAGGTTCTCGATGCGGATGCCATAGGCGCCCGGCAGATAAAAGCCCGGCTCGTCGGAAAGGATCATCCCGGCCTCGATCGGCACCGGCTTCGCCGCCCGGCTGATACTGACCGGCCCCTCATGCACCGAGAGGAAGCTGCCGATGCCATGGCCGGTGCCGTGGTCGAAGTCGAGCCCCGCCGCCCAGAGGGGCGCGCGGGCCACGGCGTCGATATGCGCGCCGCCGACGCCCTGCGGGAAGCGCAGCCCGGCCAGGGCGATATGCCCCTTCAGCACGCGCGTGTAGCGCTCGACCAGATCGGCGGGCGGGGTGCCGGGGCCGGTCCAGAGGGTGCGGGTGACATCCGTGGTGCCATCGGTGAACTGGCCACCGCTGTCGATCAGATAGGCCTCATTGGCGTGGATCGGCCGGTTGGTCGCCTCGGTCGCGCGGTAATGCACGATGGCGCCGTTCTCGCCCGCGCCGGAAATGGCTGGAAAGCTCTCGGCGCGGAACAGCGGCAGGTCGCGGCGGAAGGCCAGGAGCCGGGCGGCGGCACTCATCTCCGTCTCCCCTCCCTGCGGCGCCGACACCGAGAACCAGTGCAGGAAGCGGGCGAGCGCCAGGGCGTCGCGATGATGCGCCGCGCGGCTGCCCCGCTGCTCCACCGGATTCTTGCGCGCGCGGGGCAGGCGCACCGGGTCCTCGCCCGTCCGCAGCGTGGCGCCGGCGTCCCGCAGGCTGGCGGCGAACCAGGCGGGGGTGATGTCGGGGTCGATCCGCACCACCTGCCCGGCCATTCCGGCCAGCGTCGCGGGCAGGGCGGCGGGCGGCAGGCAGGTCACGGCATTGCCGAGATGCGCGCGCACCGGCTCGCCGAGCTTGGCCGGCTCCATGAACAGGTCGAGGCTGCCATCGGCGCGCAGCAGGGCGAAGCCCAGGGCCAGCGGCGTGTGCTCCAGGTCGCCGCCGCGGATGTTGAGCAGCCAGGCGACCGAATGCGGGTCGGTCAGGACCACGGCATCCTCGCCCGCCTCGCGCAGCCGCTCCGCCGCCGCCGCCCGCTTCGAGGCCGCGTCCTGCCCGGCATACTCGGCCGGCTGCGGCACCGCCGGGGCGCGCGGCGGCGCGGGGCGGTCGCGCCAGATGGCGTCCAGCGGATTGACCGCCAGCGGCACCAGGGTGAGGCCGGCGGCGGCGAGACGCTCCACCGCCGCCTGCGGATGCAGCCAGGGATCATAACCTAGCCTTGCGTCAGGCGCATGGCTGAACAGGTATTCATGAGGTGGCTGCTCGGTGATGTGCAGCAGAGTCCAGCACGACGGATCGGTCTGCGCCCGGGCCTGGGTGGTGTAGCGCCCGTCGGTGAAGAGCAGCGCGCGATCCGGCAGCACCACCGCGAGCCCGGCGCTGCCGGTGAAGCCGCTGATCCAGGCCAGCCGCTCGCCGCTGGGCGGCACGTATTCCCCCAGATATTCGTCGCCCCGCGGGATCAGGAAACCGTCCACCCCGAGGCGGGCGAGCTCGGCGCGGAGGGCGGCCAGGCGATCAGCTTGTTTCACTTTGATGAGCATCCCGTTAAGAACATGTTTCCTCACGTATCGATGCGCGAACCGCATATCTCAGCTTCAGCACCAGCACTCCTCTTCGCGCCCGCACAATATTACATCATGGCCACGCAGTTGGAGCGGGCGGTTGACGGCAGGAGCCGATCCCGCGGACCGCCCCCGCGCAAGAGACGGAACGCTAGACAATGAACGCCCGCATCTCCAAGCCGCAGCTCGACGCCGACGCCCTGCTTCCCGCCATGAAGCTGAACGAGGCTCAGGCCATTGCCCTCGCCGCCATGAAGAAGCGCGACGAGGCGGTCGGCAGCTGGATCCGCAACGCCGTGGTCGCCGCCTTCCGCGCCGTGGCCGACTATCCGGCCCGCCGCCGCGCCCATGACGAGCTGACCAGCCTCACCGACCGTGAGCTGGCCGATATCGGCCTGACCCGCGCCGATATCCCCCGCGTGCTGCGCGGCGAGGCTGTGAGCCGCGGCGAGGCCCCGGTGGCGGCGATGGCCCCCGCCATGACCGTCCGCCCGGCGGCCAATTCCAACACCCAGGCGCAGGACCGCCTGGCCGCCTGAGCGGAGAATATGTCCTGAAAAACCGGAGCCGGCCCGCAACCACGCCGCCGGACCTTCGTTAGACAGGGCAGAGACCAACGATCCGGTTCCTCCCCCCCTCCCCCCGCCGGATCGAGCCAGGCCGCCCCGCATCCCCCCAGATGCGGGGCGGTTTCGCATTCAGCGCCGGCGCAGTACCAGGGCCGACCAGGCGCCCTGGTCGATGCGGCGCTCCAGCACCATCCCGGCGCGGCGGTGCGCCGCCAGCACCATCCGCACCTGCGTGCCCAGCAGGCCGGCCAGGATCGCCGTGCCGCCGGGCGCCAGATGGTCCGACAGGCTCTTCGCCATGGCGCAGAGCGGGCGGGCGAGGATATTGGCGAAGACGAGGTCATACCGCCCGGCGCGCACCGCCCGATGGCGCCAGCCATCGGCCAGGCGGGAGCGGACCCGGTTGCGCAGCCCGTTCATCCGCGCGTTCTCCTCGGTGATCCGCACGCTCCAGGGCTCGATATCGGTGGCCAGCACCGGCCGCCGCAGCCGCTTCGCCGCCGCCATGGCCAGGATGCCCGAGCCGGTGCCGAGATCGAGGATGCGGCGCGGCCGACGGTGGGCCATGCGCTCGAAGCCGATCAGGCAGCCGCGCGTCGAGCCGTGCTCGCCGGAGCCGAAGGCCAGACCGGCGTCGAGCCGCAGCACGATGCGGCCATAGGTCGGCGGGTTGGGCAGGTGCGTCGGCCGGATCAACACCCGGGCGCCGATCTCCTGCTCGGGGAAGGATTGCAGCGTGCGCGCCAGCCAGCCCTCCGCCTCGACCGGGGCGCGCTGCAGTTCGGGCGGCTCGATGCCGGAGAGCGCCGCGGCGAGGACCAGGGCCGGCAGCAGCTCGTCATCCCCCGATCCCGTCTCGCGCACCGCCTCGAGCCGCCAGGTGTCGGTGGCGTCGTCCTTGAAGTAGCCGACGCTGGGGCAGACCGTCTGCAGGGCCGCCTCGAAGGCCGGCACCGCCTCCTCCGGCAGGCCGTCCAGGGTCAGGGTCTCGAGCGTCGGAGGGTGACGGTTCACGGTCAGGCCTTTTCCACGAAGGTATCGAGCACGCGCTTGCGGCCGGCCTTGTCGAACTCGACATCGAGCTTGTTGTCCTCGGCCGCCACCACGCGGCCATAGCCGAATTTCTGGTGGAAGACCCGCTGCCCCGCCGGAATGGCCGCCGCGCGCGCCGGGCGCTCCGCCACCTCCCAGGCGCCGGCCTCGATGACGCGGGGGCGCCGCGCCACCAGCGGGAACTGGCCGGAGAAGGCCGAGGGCTGCGCGGCCATGCGGGCGCGGGCGCCGCCGGCGGCCCCCTCCTGCTCGATCTGGTCGGGCGGCAGCTCGTCGAGGAAGCGGCTCGGGATGGCGCTGGTCCAGTTGGCGTAGATGCGCCGGTTGGCGGCATGGCTGATGACGCAGTGCCGCCGGGCGCGGGTGATGCCGACATAGGCGAGGCGCCGCTCCTCCTCGAGCCCCTTGTCGCCGCCCTCGTCCAGCGCGCGCTGGTGCGGGAACAGCCCCTCCTCCCAGCCCGGCAGGAAGACGCTGTCGAACTCCAGCCCCTTGGCGGCATGCAGGGTCATCAGATTGACCCGGCCATCCTCCGACTGCTCGTCATTCTCCATCACGAGCGCGACATGCTCCAGGAAGCCGGCCAGGCTCTCGAACTCGCCGAGCGCGCGCAGCAGCTCCTTCAGGTTGTCGAGCCGCCCCGGCGCCTCCGGCGACTTGTCCTGCTTCCACATCTCCGTGTAGCCGCTCTCGTCGAGCAGGGTGGCGGCGACCACCACATGGCCCTCGCGCGGCAGCATCTCGCGCCAGCGGGCGAAGCCCTCCAGCAGCTCGCGCAGCGCCTGGCGCGGCTTGGGCCGCAGCGCCCCGGTCTCGATCAGCCGCCAGGCGGCGACCACCAGGGGCCGCCCCTCCGCCCGGGCCAGGTCATGCATGGCGCGCAGCGCCGTGTCGCCCAGGCCGCGCTTGGGCGTGTTGACGATGCGCTCGAAGGCGAGATCGTCGGCCGGCTGGCTCAGCACCCGCAGATAGGCCATGGCGTCGCGGATCTCGGCGCGCTCATAGAACTTCTGCCCGCCGACGACGCGGTAGGGGATGCCGAGGGTGATCAGCCGCTCCTCGAAGGCGCGGGTCTGGAAGCCGGCGCGGACCAGGATGGCGATCTCGGAGAGGTCGTGGCCGCCCCGCCGCGCCGCCTCGATGCGGGAGCCCACCATCCGCGCCTCCTCCTCCGAATCCCAGAGCGAGACGACGCGCACCTTCTCCCCCGCCGCGTCGTCGCGGCCCGGGCGCAGGGTCTTGCCGAGGCGGCCGCTGTTCCGGGCGATCAGCCCGGCGGCGGCGGCCAGGATCGGCGCGGTGGAGCGGTAGTTGGATTCCAGGCGCACGATGGTGGCGCCGGGGAAATCCTTCTCGAAGCGGAGGATGTTCTCGATCTCGGCGCCGCGCCAGGAATAGATCGACTGGTCGTCGTCGCCGACGCAGCAGATGTTGCGCTCGGCCGGGTTCTCCCGCTGCGCCAGCAGCCGCAGCCACAGGTACTGCACCGTATTGGTATCCTGGTACTCGTCGACCAGGATGTAGCGGAAGCGGCGGTGGTAGTCGGCCAGCACGTCCGGCTGGGTGCGCAGGATCTCCGTGACGTGCAGCAGCAGGTCGCCGAAGTCGCAGGCGTTGAGCTGGCGCAGCCGCTCCTGGTAGGCGGCATAGAGGCCGCGGCCGCGGCCGCCGGCATAGTCGGTGTCCTCGGCGGCGGTGATGCGCGCCGGCATCAGCCCGCGATCCTTCCAGCGCTGGATGATGGCCATCATCCCCTGCGCCGGCCAGCGCTTGAGGTCGATGCCGGCCGCCTCCATCACCTGCTTGAGCAGGCGCATCTGGTCGTCGGTGTCGAGGATGGTGAAGCTGCTCTCCAGCCCGACCAGCCCGGCATGGCGGCGCAGCATGCGCGCGCAGAGGGCATGGAAGGTGCCGAGCCAGAGGCCCTCGGCCGGCTGGCCCAGCATGGCGGCGACACGCTCGCGCATCTCCCGCGCCGCCTTGTTGGTGAAGGTGACGGCCAGCACCTGGTTGGGGAAGGCACGGCGGGTCATCAGGATATGCGCGAAGCGGGTGGTCAGCACCCGGGTCTTGCCGGTGCCGGCGCCGGCGAGCACCAGCAGCGGCCCATCCACCGTCTCGACGGCGGCGCGCTGCTCGGGGTTGAGGCGGCTCAGGTAACCGGCGTCGCTCATCGCTGGCAGGACCCCACGGAGGCCGCGGCGCAGCGGGTCTCCCCGTCGACCCAGAGGGCGCCGCCGAGTCGGGCGGTGGAGAGATCGGCGCCGGCGATGATGGCGCCGGTCAGGTCGGCCTCGCTGAGATCGGCGCGGAAGAAGCGGGCGCCGCGCAGGTCGGCCTGGCGCAGGACGGCGCGGCTCAGGTCGGCGCGGGTGAAGTCGGCGCCGCGCAGCACCGCCCCGGCCAGGCTTGCCCCGCTCATCTCGGCCGAGGTGAAGCGGGCATCGGGCGCCTCCGCCCGGTCCAGCACGGCATCCTGCAGGCGGCCGCGGGCGAAGCTGGCGTCGCGCAGCACGGCCCCGCTGAGATCGGCGCCGCGCAGGTCCTTGCCGTCCTGCAGGCAGCGGCGCCAGTCCACCCCCGGCGCCGCCGCGTCGGAACAGGCCGCCTGGGCGGGCGTGCCGAGGAGCGGAAGGGTCAGCAGGACCGGGAGAATGCGGCGGAGGGGAAGCGGGATTGGCCTGGGCACGCCCTGGATATAGAACGGGGAGCGAACGCGGCCAACCACCGGCCGCCCGCAGCCGGAGCGCTTTCCATCGCCAGCCTGATTCGTGCCCTGGAATGGTCCGCGCGCCAGGGGGGGCCGCTGCTCGCCCTGGCCATCTTCGCGGGCCTCTTCCTGCCGCCGCTCGCCAGCGCCGCGCGGCCGCTGCTCACCCCCTCGGTCGTGGTGCTGATGACGCTGGTGCTGCTGCGGGTCGATCCGGCGCAGGTGCTGGCCTATCTGCGCCGCCCGCTGCTGGTCGCCGCCCTGCTGGCCTGGCTGCTCCTGGCCTGCCCGCTGGTCACCTACGCGGTGGTGCGGACGGCCGGGCTGGAGGCGGGATTCGGCGCCGGCATGGTGGTGATGGCGACCGGCTGCGCCGCGACCTCCTCCCCCGCCTTCGCCCGCCTGGTCGGGCTGGATGGCGAGATCGCGCTGGTGGTGGCCCTGCTCTCCACCCTGCTGCTGCCCTTCACCGCGCCGCCGCTGGCGCTCGGCCTGCTCGGCATCGACCTGGCGCTGACGGTCGGCGGGCTGACGGCCCGCCTGCTGCTGGTGGTGGGGCTGCCGCTGCTGGTCTCGCTCGCCATCCGCGCCCTGGCCGGGCCGGCGCGGCTGGCCCGCTGGGGCCGGGCGGTGGATGGCGCCTCGGTGCTGCTGGTGGTGGTCTACGGCTTCGGGGTGATGGACGGCATGCTGGGACGGATGCTGCAGGCGCCGGCGATGATGCTGGGCGGGCTGCTGCTGGCCTTCGCCACCTGCTTCGGACTGAACGCCCTGACCGCCCTGGCCTTCCGCCCGGCCGGATGGCGGCTCGGCCTGTCGGCCGGGCTGCTCTCCGGCAACCGCAACATGGCGCTCTACCTCGCGGTGCTGCCGGCGACGGCGGATGCGCGCATCCTGATCTTCTGCGCGCTCTGCCAGTTCCCGCTCTTCCTCAGCCCCTTCCTGCTGCGCCCGGTCTATCGCCGGCTGGCGCCGGAGAGCCCGGCGCGGCCGGCCTAGGCCGGGTCGGCCGGCGCCTGCCGCATCGGCCGGGCGCCCAGGATATGGGCGATGGCATAGGTCAGGTCGGCGCGGTTCAGGGTGTAGAAGTGGAACTCGTCCACCCCGTTGGCCTGCAGCAGCCGCACCTGCTCGGCGGCGAGGGCGGCCGCCACCATGCGGCGGGTCTCGGGATCATCGTCCAGCCCCTCGAACAGGCGGCCCATCCAGGCCGGCACGCTGGCGCCGCACATGGCCGAGAACTTGGCCACCTGGGTGAAGTTGGAGACCGGCAGGATGCCCGGCACGATCGGCACGGTGATGCCGGCGGCATGCGCCCGGTCGAGGAAGCGCAGATAGACCTCGGTGTCGAAGAAGTACTGGGTGATGGCGCGGGTCGCCCCGGCATCGATCTTGCGCTTGAGGTTGTCGAGGTCCTCCTGCGCCGACCGGGCGGAGGGATGCGTCTCGGGATAGGCGGCGACCGAGATCTCGAAATCGCCCGCGCGCCGCAGCCCGGCCACCAGGTCGGCGGCATAGGCATAGCCCTGCGGGTGCGGCACATAGCTCTCCTGCCCGGCCGGCGCGTCGCCGCGCAGGGCGACGATATGGCGCACGCCCGCCGCCCAGTAGCGGTGCGCCACCTCGTCCACCTCGGCCCGGCTGGCACCGACGCAGGTCAGGTGCGCCGCGGGGGTCAGCGAGGTCTCCCGCACGAGCCGCGCCACCATGGCATGGGTGCGCTCCTGCGTGGTGCCGCCCGCGCCGTAGGTGACGGAGACGAAGCGCGGCGCCAGCGGCTCGAGCCGCCGCACGCAGGCCCAGAGCTGCTGCTCCAGGCTCTCGGTGCGCGGCGGGAAGAACTCGAAGGAGAGCGCCGGCGGCGGCAGCTCGGTCGGCAGGGGCAGGCCGGCGACCCGGGGTCCCGTCAGCCAGCGTTGCAGGGTCCCGGGACTCGCGCCGGCGGAGAGATCCGCGGCGGCAGGGGCAACATTGGCGTGGTCGGGGAGATGGCTCATGCCTCCTCTCTACCGCAGACCCGGGAGAAATTGAACGTCCAGGGAAAATGGAACATCCGGGAGAAATTGCGTCCCCGCGGCCGGGAGAATGCTATCCCTCGTCGTCGCGGAACGTTGTTCACTGAGACTTGGCCATAGCCTGTTCCATACATCCATCCGCGGATGTATGTACCCGTAGCCAGCGCCGTGCCGCGCGCCGTCAGGAACCCTGCCCACCATGCCCGTCCGCCGCCCGCTTCTCCTGCTGCTCGGCCTGCTCGCCCTGTCCGCCTGCGCCACGCGGCCGCCGGCCAGCGATCCCGAGGCGCTGGCGGAGTTCGAGCAGAACAACGACCCGCTGGAGCCCTTCAACCGCGGCATGTACGCGGTGCACGAGGGCATCGATACCGTCGTGCTGGAGCCCGCGGCGCGGGTCTACCGCTTCGTCCTGCCGCAGCCGGTGCGGGGCGGCGTGCGCAATGTGCTGACCAACCTGCGCAGCCCGGTGATCTTCATGAACGACGTGCTGCAGGGCAGCGTGGAGCGCAGCGCCACCACCCTGGCCCGCTTCCTGATGAACAGCAGCTTCGGCATCGGCGGGTTGTTCGACGTGGCGAAGGAGGTCGGCCTGCCCGGCCATGGCGAGGATTTCGGTCAGACCCTCGCCGTCTGGGGCCTGGGCGAAGGCCCCTATCTGTTCATCCCCGTGCTCGGCCCCAGCAACCCGCGCGACCTTGTGGGGTTTGGAGTCGACATCGCCGCCAACCCGATCACCTGGGTGGTGGCCAATGGGGACAACACGGCGGAGACACTGGGTTGGGTGCAGACCGGGCTGACCATCCTGGATACGCGTGAGGGGCTGCTGGACACCATCGCGGACGTCAGGGCGACCAGTCTCGACCCCTACAGCACCATCCGCAGCGCCTACCGCCAGGGCCGCAATTACGAGATCCGCAACGGAGGCGGCACCGCGCCGGAGGCCCGGGCCACCGGCTTCGGCATCGGCGGGCCGCTGGACACGCGCCCCTCCCTCGCTCCGCTCGGCAAGGAATGAGATCGAACCGGATGAACCGCCGCCTTCTCCTGGCCAGCGCGCTGGCCCTTCCCTTCACCGCGCAGTTCCTGGCCGCCGGCGCCGCCCGCGCGCAGGTCGATATCGGCCGCGCCGGCAGCTTCATCGAGACCACCGGCCGGGATCTCGTGAGCGCGATCAACGCGCAGCAGGACATCGCCACGCGGCGCCAGCAGGTGGCCGCGATCCTGCGCCGCGCCGTGGATGTCGAGGGCGTGGGCCGCTTCGTGCTCGGCCGGTGGTGGCGCGTGGCCACGCCTGCCGAGCAGCAGGAATACATGCGGCTCTTCGAGGAGACCCTGATCCGCAACCTCTCGGCGCGCTTCGGCGAGTATCAGGGGGTGCGCTTCAGCCTGGGCCGCAGCCAGCAGCGCACGGAGGATGACGCGCTGGTGAACACCGTCATCGAGCTACCCAACAGCGCCCCCTTCAGCCTCGACTGGCGGGTCAGCGAGGTCGGCGGCCAGCCGCGCGTGGTGGACGTGATCGCCGAGGGCACCTCGCTCCGCCTGACCCAGCGCAGCGAGTACTCGGCGGTGATCAGCCGCAATGGCGGGCAGGTCTCCGCCCTGCTCGACGCCATGCGGCGGCAGATCGCCGCCCTGGCGGCGCGCGAAGGGCGCTGAGCCTCAGCGCCGCCGGCGCTCCGCCACCGCATAGACCAGCCGGCCTTCCGGGCTGCTGAAGGCGCGGCAGGTCGTGAGCTGGGCCGGCGGCAGCACCGCGAAAGCCGCCAGCAGGTCCTGCGTTGTGCGCCACGTCGGGCGCCAGTGCAGGAAGGCCTCCATCCAGGCCGCTTCCGGCGCCGGGCCGGCGGGACTGCCGATCAGCAGCATCCCGCCGGGCTTGAGCGCCGCGAAGGCGGCATCGGCCAGGTTCCGCAGCCCGTTGGCATCCAGCGCATCCGGCAGCAGGGGCAGCAGGATGAGGTCGAAGCAGCCACGCATGTAGGGCCGGCGCACGAAGCCGCCGAGGCTGCAGCGCAGGCTCCGCACCGGCAGACCAGACGGCAGGCTGTCCCGCATCCGCGTCAGGACGTCTTGCTCCGTGGCCTGCGCCACCCAGCGGCCGATGGCGCCGCGCTGCCGCACCAGGGCGGCCTCGCGCAGATGGCCCGCGCCGAGCGTGAGGATCTCCGCCCCCGGCTGCCGCTCCAGCACCCCCTCGACCACGCTGGCCAGGAAGGCGGCCTGGCCCCTCAACCCGGCGGGCAGGCCGATCTGCGAGGAGACCGCGAAAAGATCCCGCCCGGCCCGCGAGGCCTGCTCCAGCATCCGCGGCCCTTCGCCCAGGCCCAGCAGCAGGTCGCGCAGGAGAGGATGGCCGGCCGTGTCGCCAGGATGCTCCAGCGCCAGCCGGGCCAGCGGGTCCTCCATCACCAGGCGGCGCACGGGATGCTCCCGCAGGCTGTGCCGAAGCATCGCCCATTTCTCGGGATCGGTCCCCTCGCGCAGCGCTCCGCAGAACTGGACCAGGCGCACCAGGGCGGCAGGCGCCCAGCCGGGATGCCAGGCCGCGTCCACCACCGCATTCAGCGTCGGCACCAAACAGGCCATGTCCGCCAGGGACGGGCAGGTCCCGCAGATCGTGGAGGTGGTGTCCGGCATGAAGGTCCTTTGTCCTGTCCTTCCAGATTAAGAGACACAAGTCCTCCTCGCATCCTCAGAATGAAGGAGGTGCCCAGGAGGCCGGCAGAGCCCCGGCCGGTGGCGGGAGCATCTGCCTTCATCCTGGGCAATCCGCCCTTCCGACCGTGGTGCCGATCGCCGGCGCGCCGGTGGGCGCCTCCCTGGTGCGGCGCTTGCATGGGGGGCGGCGGATGGCAGGAGGAGGACGGGCTTGCGGCCGGATGTGGAGCTGATCGGCGTCACCAAGCGTTATGGCGCCACCGTCGCGGTGGACGGCCTCTCCCTCCTGATCCCCGGCGGCAGCTACTGCTGCCTGCTCGGCCCCTCCGGCTGCGGCAAGACCAGCACCCTGCGGATGATCGCCGGCCATGAGAGCATCAGCGCGGGAGACATCCTCCTGGCCGGGCGCAACGTCACGGACCTGAAGCCGGCCGAGCGCGGCACGGCGATGATGTTCCAGAGCTACGCCCTGTTCCCGCACCTCTCGGCGCTTGAGAACATCGCCTTCGGGCCGCGCATGCGCGGGGTGGGCAAGGCGGAGCGCCTGACGCGGGCGCGGGAGTTCCTCCGCCTGGTGCAGCTCGAGACGATGGCGGACCGTCTGCCCGCGCAGCTCTCCGGCGGCCAGCAGCAGCGCGTCGCCCTGGCCCGCGCCCTGATCACCCGCCCCAAGGTGCTGCTGCTCGACGAACCGCTCTCCGCCCTCGACCCCTTCCTGCGCGGCCAGATGCGCGAGGAGCTGAAGCGGCTGCAGCGCGAGCTCGGCATCACCTTCATCCATGTCACGCACGGGCAGGAGGAGGCCATGGCGCTCTCCGACCTCGCCGTGGTGATGGATCATGGCCGCATTGCCCAGGCCGCGCCGCCGCGCGAGATCTTCGAGCGCCCGGCCAGCGCCTTCGTCGCCCGCTTCATCGGCGGCCACAACGTGCTGGAGTTGCCGCAGGGCCGCTTCGCCATCCGCACGGACCGCACGCGCCTCGCCCCGGCCGCCGCCGGGCCTGACCTCGCGGGGCCTGACCGCGCCGGGCCCAACCTCGCCGGACAGGTCACCGCCGTCGAGTACCAGGGCAGCGCGGTGCGCGTCGTGCTCCGCGCGGCGGACGGGCAGACGGCCGAGGCGCTGCTGCCCGATGCCAGCTTCCACGCCGCCCCGGTCGCGCCCGGGGAGGCCGCCACCCTCGGCTGGTCTGCGCAGGACGCGCATGCCCTGCCCCCCGCCTGACAGGAGCGCCTGACGATGCACGAGACGAAGACCGCCCTCACCCGCCGCGGCGCCCTGGCGCTGGCCGGCGCCGCGCTGGGCAGCGGCGCCATCACCGGATTCCCGACGATCTGGGCGCAGAACATCAAGGATGTGACGCTGCGCCAGATCGGCACCGGCGTGTCCGGGCTGAACCCGATCGCCGAGCAGGTGAAGAAGGATCTCGGCTTCACCCTGCAGCTCACCGTGACCGACACGGATGCCGTGGCGCAGCGCGCCGCCACCCAGGCGCGCAGCTTCGACATCGCCGACATCGAGTACTTCTCGATCAAGAAGGTCTATCCGACCGGCGCGGTGCAGCCGATCGACACGACGCGGATCAAGCTGATCGACAAGCTCGTGCCGATCTTCACCACGGGGAAGCTGACGCCGGACAGCCAGATGGGCCAGGGCACCTCGCCCTTCTCCGTCGGCTTCGTGGACAGCAGGGATGCCAAGAGCTTCGCCGGCAAGCGCACCGAGCTGATGACGCTGCTGCCCACCATCTACAACGCCGACACGCTCGGCATCCGCCCCGATCTGGTCGGCCGGCCGATCAGCCACTGGAAGGACCTGATGGACCCGGCCTTCAAGGGCCGCGCCTCGATCCTCAACATCCCTGGCATCGGCATCATGGACGCCGCCATGGTGGCCGAGAGCGCCGGCGTCGTGAAATACGGCGACAAGGGCAACATGACGCGCGAGGAGATCGACAGGACCATCGCCTTCCTGATCGAGGCCAAGCGCGCCGGGCAGTTCCGCGCCTTCTGGAAGACCTTCGACGAGAGCGTCAACCTGATGGCCTCGGGCGAGGTGGTCATCCAGTCCATGTGGTCGCCCGCCGTCGCCGCGGTCCGCTCGCGCGGCATCCCCTGCACCTACCAGCCGCTGGCGGAGGGCTACCGCGCCTGGGGCTCGGGCCTCGGCGTCATGCGCCACGTCTCGGGGCTGCAGCTCGACGCCGCCTATGAATACCTCAACTGGTATCTCTCCGGCTGGGCCGGCGCCTTCCTCAACCGCCAGGGCTACTATTCGGCGGTGCTGGAGACGGCGAAGCAGAACATGAGCGAGAATGAGTGGGGCTACTGGATGGAGGGCAAGCCCGCCACCGCCCCGATCCTCTCGCCCGATGGCCGCGAGATGGAGAAGGCGGGCGCGGTGCGCGACGGCGGCGCCTTCGCCGAGCGCATGGGCCGGGTGGTCTGCTGGAACTCGGTGATGGATCAGGACCGCTACATGGTCCAGAAGTGGAACGAGTTCATCGCCGCCTGAGGCTTCCCGCGCGGCCTGTCCCGCGCGACACCATCCCGGGGGGCCGCGCGCCCTCCCGGGCTTCCGGCCCGGAGTGATGCCCTTCATGTCCCGATGGATGCCCTGGCTGCAGGCCGCGCCGCTGGCTCTGGTGCTGGCCGTGTTCCTCGTCGTGCCGATGGCGATGCTGGTGGTCGTCAGCTTCTACGATTACGACAGCTTCAGCCTGATCCCCGACTTCGTGCTGACCAACTACCGGGAGGTGTTCTCCTCCTGGGTCACGTGGCAGACCTATCTCAAGACCCTCTGGTTCGCCGGCCTGACCTGGGCGATCACGCTGCTGCTCGGCTTCTGGCTGGCCTATTTCCTGGCCTTCGTGGTGCGGGACCCGACCTGGCGCATGCTGCTCTTCGTGCTGACCACGGTGCCGTTCTGGACCTCCAACCTGATCCGCATGATCGCCTGGATCCCCTTCCTCGGGCGCAACGGCATCCTGAACAACACGCTGATCGGGCTCGGCGCCATCGACCGGCCGCTGGAGTTCCTGCTGTTCTCCGACTTCGCCGTCATCCTCGCCTTCGTGCATCTCTACACGCTGTTCATGGTGGTGCCGGTCTTCAACACCATGATGCGCATCGACCACCGGCTGCTGGAGGCGGCGCGCGATGCGGGAGCCGGCTTCTGGCAGACGCTCTGGTGCGTCATCCTGCCGCTCTGCAAGCCGGGCATCGGCATCGGCTCGATCTTCGTCGTCGTGCTGGTGATGGGCGACTTCGCCACGGTGCGGCTGATGAGCGGCGGGCAGAGCGCCTCGGTCGGGCTGATGATCTCGAACCAGATCGGGCTGATGCAGTATCCCGCCGCCGCGGCCAATGCGGTGGTGCTGCTGGCCATGGTGCTGCTGCTGGTCGCCGCCATGCTGCGCGCCATCGATATCCGCAAGGAGCTCTGAGATGCCCGGCCGTGCCGCGCGCCTGCTGCTTGGCGCGCTCTTCGCCGCCTTCCTGCTGTTCCTCTACGGCCCGACCATCACCATCGCCATCCTCTCCTTCCAGGGGCCGGATGGCGGGCTGACCTTCCCGATGAACGGTGTCAGCACGGTCTGGTTCACGCGGCTGTTCCAGCCCCAGGCGGTGGGTGACCTCGGCGCCGCCATGCGCCGCACCCTGGCCCTGGCGGCGATGGTCACGGCCTGCACGGTGGTCGTCTCGCTCGCCGCCGGCATGGCCTTCCGCCGCCGCTTCGCCGGCAGCGGCGCGTTGTTCTACCTGACGCTGGCCAGCCTGATCGTGCCCTCGATCCTGGTCTCCCTCGGCATCGGGCTGCTGTTCACGCTGATGGAATGGGAGCCGGCCTGGTATTCCTCGGCCTTCGGCGCGCAGCTCACCTGGACGCTGCCCTTCGGCCTGCTGATCATCTTCGCCGTGTTCAACCGCTTCGACCGCAGCTGGGAGGAGGCGGCGCGCGACCTCGGCGCCACGCCGTGGCAGGGCTTCCGGCACGTCGTGCTGCCGATCATCGCGCCCGGCGTGGTCGGCATCGCCCTGTTCGGCTTCACCCTGTCCTTCGACGAATTCGCCCGCACCCTGCTCACGGCCGGCAGCGGCAACACCCTGCCGCTGGAGATCCTGGGCATGACCACAACAGTGACGACGCCGGTGCTCTACGCGCTCGGCACCGTCTCCACCGCCCTGTCCTTCCTGGTGATCGGCGGCGCCCTGCTCGGGGTGCGGCTGCTGCGCCGGCGGCGCGGCGCCTGAGGCTTCAGGCCCCGCGCAGGATGTCGGCCGCGCGGTGCCCCTCCTCCACCCCGTCGATCAGGAAGACCTCTCCCTTCGCATGGCGCTGGCGGAAGGGCAGGATGGCCCGGTAGGCTGGCGAGGCGTACCAGGCGCGGGCCGCCGCCCGGTCGGGAAAGGCGATGACGATCAGGTCGCGGTCGCACTGCCCTTCCAGCGCCTCCCGCGGCCCGCCATGGATCAGGAAGCGGCCGCCGAAGGGCGCCAGCGTGGCGTCGATCCCTTCGAGGTAGGCCACGATCTCCGGGCCCATCTCCACCGCGTGCAGCAGACCGACGGCATGGCAGGTCATGGCCCGATCCTCCGCGCGCATCAGGCCGCCACCGCCGGGGCGCGCCCGGCCGTGGCCTCCAGCCAGGCCATGATGCCGACGAAGCCGGCCTGGCCCAGCAGGAAGGCCCAGCCCGCCGCGTTGGGGGAGACCAGCCCCAGCAACGGCAGCAGCAGGCTCGCCGCCACCCAGAGCAGGTTGCCGGCCACCACCAGGCGCAGCCCCCAGCGCGGCACGCCGGGCCCGCGCGCCAGCCAGGCCATGAAGGCCGCCACGGGCAGCAGCGCCAGCCCCGCCCCGCTCAGCAGCGCCGGCGGCAATGCCATCCAGCCGCCCAGCGCGGAGGGGGCCGCCAGCAGCACGGCGCCCATGCCGGCGCAGCTCAGCGCATCGAGCCCCAGCAGGGCGCGGAGGGAGGGAATAGGCGTGGTCATGGCAAGCTCCTCGGTCGCTCGCGGCGCCACGGGATGCGGTGCCGGCGGGCCGATGCTGAGCCGGGAGGCGGGAGCGGCGCGATAACCTCGGAGGTCATTGTCGGGCGGCGGGAGGGCTGGCTAGGTTCGGCGCATGATGAGCGCGGAGCGTCCCACCGCCGGCGCGCTGCTGCGCCACTGGCGGCAGCAGCGGCGGCTGAGCCAGATGGCGCTGGCGCTGGAGGCCGAGATCTCGCAGCGGCACCTGAGCTACCTGGAAGCCGGCCGCGCCATGCCCAGCCGCGCGATGGTGCTGCACCTGACGGAGCAGCTCCGCGTGCCGCTGCGCGAGCGCAACGCCATCCTGGCCGCGGCGGGCTTCGCGCCGGCCTATGGCGAGCGGCCGTTGCAGGCGCCGGAGCTGGCGGCGGCGCGGCAGGCCGTGGAGCGCATCCTGCACGGCCACATGCCGCATCCGGCGCTGGCGGTGGACCGGCACTGGACCCTGCTCTCGGCCAATGCCGCCGTGTTCCGGCTGCTGGGCGGCCTGTCCGGCCCTCTGATGCAGCCGCCGGTGAACGTGCTGCGCCTCAGCCTGCACCCGGAAGGGCTGGCGCCGCGCATCCTGAACTTCGCCGAGTGGCGCGCGCACCTGCTGGCGCGGCTGGCGCACGAGGTGCAGGCCTCATCGGACGCCGTGCTGCTGCGGCTGCTGGAGGAGCTGAAGGGTTATCCACCGCCGCCGCAGGCGAGAGGCGCCCGGGCGGCGCCGGTGGAGGAGGGCGGCATCGCCGTGCCGCTGCGGCTGGCAGGCGTGGCCGGGCCGCTCAGCTTCCTCAGCACCACGACCGTGTTCGGCACGGCGGTGGATGTGACGCTGTCGGAAGTGACGATCGAGGCCTTCTTCCCGGCCGACGACGCCACCGCCACCGCGATGGCCCGGCTGGCCGCCGCCGGCTGAGGCGCCGGCTCAGAACACCAGGCGCAACCGGGCGAGGCCCAGGAGCGGGCGGCGCTCCTCCCCCGCGGGCGGCTCTGCCCCCGCCGAGATCAGCCCGTCGAGCGACAGCCGGGCGCCGCCGATCTCGGCCAGGCCGAGGCCGGCACCGAGCACGTATTGCGGCCGGGCGTCGAAGACCGGCCGGACCAGGCCGGAGAGCGGCAGGGTGCTGGCCAGGGAGAGGCGGCGGCCGGCGGCGGGACCGGCCAGCGTCGCCACCACGAAGGATTCCCGCCGGGCATAGGGCATGGCGCCTCCGAAAGCGGCGCGCAGCGTGAAGCCGGCCTCGGCTGGAGACAGCGGCTCCACCGACTGGGCGCGAAGGGGCGGGCTGGCGCCCAGCGCCAGGAGGCCGACGAAAAGACCGGTCAGGATGCTGCGGAACGACGACATCAGGCCCCCTCAGGCGCTGGTCCGTTTGCTCCCCGGCCTCCTTATCTTTTGTGCGACGCAGCGACACAAGTGAAAATAAGGCGGGACCGCCTTATTTCATCCAGGCGAAACCTTACATCTCGATCATAATCAATTGAAAAAACTCGATAATCTCGATGGAGAGAATTGTGGCGGGATTGTGTTCATCGTGGGCTGTGACCGCGTCGCCACAATCCTCCCCTTCTCCTCAGCCCCCCTGCTGCGCCAGGGGCGGCGGGGCGCGCAGGCTCTCGAACACCATCATCGGATGGCCCTGGTGCATGAAGCGGCCGCAGGCCCGCAGGCCAAGATCCCCCAGCACCCCGCGGGAGGCCAGGTTGCTCTCCCGCGCCACCGCGATGATGCGCGGCAGCCCGGCGCGATGACCGAAGTCCAGCGCCGCACGGGCCGCCTCCCGCGCATAGCCACGCCCGCGCGACCAGGGCCAGAGGGCGAAGCGCAGCGCCACCCCCCGCCCGTCCGGCCGCTCCATCAGGCCGACGATGCCCAGGAAGGCCTCGTCCTCGCCACGATGCACCGCCCAGGTGCCGTAGCCCCGGACCGACCAGAACTCGATGTCATCGCGCAACTCCTCCGCTGCCCGCTCGGGCGTGCGGAGGCCGTGCAGCATCAGGCCGAAGGCCGCCTCGTCCCCCTTCAGGGCGACAAGATCGGCCAGATGCCGCGGCTCGACGGGGCGCAGCACCAGGCGGGCGGTGCGCACCGTGTGCGGGGATTCCACCCGCGCCGGCATGTCCACCGGCTTACCGGGTGAGCGGCCGGTACTTGATCCGGTGCGGCTGATCGGCCGCCGCGCCAAGACGCCGACGTCGGTCGGCCTCGTAGGCCTGGTAGTTGCCCTCGAACCATTCGACGTGGCTGTCGCCCTCGAAGGACATGATGTGCGTGGCCAGCCGGTCAAGGAACCAGCGGTCGTGGCTGATGATCACGGCGCAGCCGGCGAAGTCCTGCAAGGCCTCCTCCAGCGCGCGGAGCGTGTCCACGTCGAGGTCGTTGGTCGGCTCGTCGAGCAGGATGACGTTGTGCGGCTCCTTCAGCATCTTCGCCAGATGCACCCGGTTCCGCTCGCCGCCCGAGAGCACGCCCACCGGCTTCTGCTGGTCGGAGCCCTTGAAGTTGAAGGCGGCGGCATAGGCGCGCGAGGGCACGCTGCGCTTGCCCATGGTGATCAGGTCCTGCCCGTCGGAGATCTCCTGCCAGACGGTCCGCTTGTCATCCAGCGTGTCGCGCGACTGGTCGACATAGCCGAGGGAGACGGTCTCGCCGATCCGCAGCGTGCCGCCATCCGGCTTCTCCTTGCCGGTGATCATCTTGAACAGGGTGGACTTGCCGGCGCCGTTCGGGCCGATGACGCCGACGATGCCGCCGGGCGGCAGCTTGAAGGACAGGCCGTCGATCAGCAGGTTGTTGCCGAAGCCCTTGCGCAGATCCTCGGCCTCGATGACCGTGTTGCCCAGCCGCGGGGCGGGCGGGATCTGGATCTCGGTGGGGTCGGGCGCGCGCTCCTGGCTCTTGGCCAGCAGCTCCTCATAGGCCTGGATGCGCGCCTTGCTCTTGGCCTGGCGGGCGGCGGGGCTGCGGCCGATCCACTCCTGCTCCTCGGCGAGCTGGCGCTGGCGGGTGCTCTCCTCCTTCTCCTCCTGCTGCAGCCGCTTGCGCTTGGCGGCGAGATAGGCGGAGTAGTTGCCCTCATACGGGATGCCGCGGCCGCGATCGACCTCGAGGATCCAGTTGGTGACGTTGTCGAGGAAGTAGCGGTCGTGGGTGACGATCAGCACCGCGCCCTGGTACTCGCGCAGCGTCTTCTCCAGCCAGGACACGCTCTCGGCGTCGAGGTGGTTGGTCGGCTCGTCGAGCAGCAGGAGGTCGGGCTTCTCCAGCAGCAGCTTGCAGAGCGCGACGCGGCGCCGCTCGCCGCCCGAGAGGTTGGTCACCGGGCTGTCGGCGGGCGGGCAGCGCAGCGCGTCGAGGGCGATGTCGATGGTGCGGTCCAGATCCCAGCCATTGGCGGCGTCGATCCGCTCCTGCAGCTCGGCCTGCTCGGCGAGGAGGGTGTTCATCTCCTCCTCGCTCATCTCCTCGGCGAACTTCATCGAGATCTCGTTGAAGCGCTCCAGATCCGCCGCCAGCGAGCCGAAGGCGTCGCGGACGTTCTCGCCCACCGTCTTGTCCGGGTCGAGATGCGGCTCCTGCGGCAGGTAGCCGACCTTGACGCCCTCGGCCGCCCAGGCCTCGCCGCCGAACTCGCGGTCCATGCCCGCCATGATCCGCATCAGCGTGGACTTGCCGGCGCCGTTCGGGCCGAGCACGCCGATCTTGGCGGTGGGCAGGAAGGAGAGGGTAATGCCTTTGAAGATCTCGCGCCCGCCCGGGTAGGACTTGGTGAGATCCTTCATCACGTAGACGTACTGGTGAGCGGCCATGGTCGGACATATCCCGGGGCAGAGGTTCGGCCCCGGTTCTAGCCAGCATGGCGCCGCGCGCCAAGCGTAAGGGTTTCCCCGCGCCCTTCCCTGCCCCCTCCCCTGCCCCCTCCCCTGCGCCCGGCAGGACTCGAACCCGCAACCAAGCCGTTATGAGCGGCCCGCTCTGACCATTGAGCTACGGGCGCGCCGGGAAGGCGGGGGCGGCGAATCGCGCCCCTTCCGGCCAAGAGCTAGACCGGCGGCGCTCAGGCGGCAAGGAAGCCGCGAATGGCCTCTCCCGCCTGGGCGATGTTGGCCACGCCCTCCAGATGCCCGAGCCCGCCCGAAAGCTCGGCCTCCTGCACCGCCTGGCCGGCGGCGCGCAGCCCGGCCACCAGCTCGCGGCTGTATTCGAGGGGGAAGACCCGGTCGCCCCGGCTGGGCACGACCAGCCAGCGCGCCCGGCTGCGCGCCAGAGCCTCCGCCGTGCTGCCGTACTCGCTCAGGAAGAGCTGGTTGGCGCGCACCAGGTAGAGGAAGGAATTGGCGTCCGAGAGCCGCGCCCGCGCCGCCGCCGCGCCCTCCAGCCAGGTCTCGATGGCGTAGCGGTCCTGGATGCGCCGCGCCGGGTCCTGCCCCTCGGCGGGGCGGCGGCCGAACTGCGCCGCCGCCCAGCCGCGGTCGCGCGAATGCAGCGTCACGAGCTTCAGCGCCTCGGTCAGGCCGCGGATCGGCGGGTCGCGCCCCTGGGTGTAGTAGTCGCCGCCCCGCCAGTTCGGATCGGTGCGGATCGGCGCCGCCCAGAGGTCGAGCCAGCCCAGCATCCAGGCATCCATCTCCCCGGTGCCGATCACCGGCATGGCGCGCTCGACCATCTCGGGATAGGCCGCCGCCCATTCGATGACCTGCAGCGACCCCATGCTCGGCCCGGCGACCAGGGCCAGCCGCCTCACGCCCAGATGCTCCAGCAGCCGCTTCTGCACCTCGACGAAGTCGCGGATCGAGACCACTGGGAAGCTCATGCCCCAGGGCCGGCCGGTCGAGGGGTTCACCGAGGCGGGGCCGGTGGTCACGGTGTAGCGGTCGGGGGCGTTGAGGTTCACCAGGCTGTCCGCGGCGACGACGAAGTAGCGGTCGGTGTCGATCGGGCGGCCGGGGCCGATGACGGCGTCCCACCAGCCGAGCGGCCCGTCCGGGTCGTTACGGCCGAAGGCCTGGCCGTTGCCGCTGAAGAAATGCGTGATCAGCACGGCGTTGTCGCCGGCGGCGTTGAGCCTGCCGGCGGTCTGGTAGCCGGTGCGGATGGCCGGCAGGGTGGCGCCACCGCGCGTCGTGTAGCCCTGGACGGTGAAGTCGCGGCGCGGCACCGGTGGCGCGGCCTCCTGCGCCCCGGCGCTCCGCCCCGGCCCGGCAGCGGCCAGGGCGAGACCCACGGGAAGACCCAGGGGAAGACCCAGGCTGGTGGCCAGCAGGCGGCGGCGGGTGGTCATGCTCGTATCCTCCGGCCGCCATGCTGCGCGACCGGCCGGGCGCCCGGCAAGGGCCCAGACGCCCAGGCATCCCAACCCGGCCTCCCGCATGGACGCCGCCGCCGCCCCCTGCTAACAGCCGTGGCTCCGACGCCAGATGATGGATGGCCCCTTATGGACGTGACCAAGCTCTCCACCGGCAAGAACCCGCCGCACGACATCAACGTCGTGATCGAGATCCCGCAGGGCAGCTCGGTGAAGTACGAGGTGGACAAGGAGAGCGGCGCCGTCATCGTCGATCGCTTCCTGTTCACCCCGATGGCCTATCCGGCCGCCTATGGCTTCGTCCCCGGCACCCTGGCCGATGACGGCGACCCGTCCGACGCCCTGGTCCTGGTGCCCGCCCAGGTGGTGCCCGGCGCGGTGATCCGCGCCCGGCCGATCGGCGTGCTGTTCATGGAGGATGAGAGCGGCCAGGACGAGAAGCTCATCTGCGTGCCGCACGACAAGATCTCCCTCGTCTTCACCGAGGTGAAGGAGATGGACGACCTACCGAAGATCACCCGCGACATGATCGAGCACTTCTTCACCCGCTATAAGGACCTGGAGCCCGGCAAGTGGGTGAAGGTGAAGGGCTGGGGCGACGCCGCCCAGGCGGCCGAGATCCTGACCCGCCAGATCGCCGCGGCGAAGTAACGGGCCCCGGCCGGGCGGGGGGATGACGGCGGTGCCTCTCCCCACCGGCCAGGGGGCGGGGCCGGGTCAGGCCAGCAGCCGCTCCGGCACCTTCAGGCCGAGGCGCAGCGGCACCGGCCAGACCTCCCGCACCGTCCGCAGCCGCGTGAAGCCCGCCGCCAGGTAGTTCGGCAGGGCGCGGGCATGGTCGGCGGTGCAGGTGTTGACCGTGACCAGCGCGCCGCCCTCGGCCCAGGCGGCATCCACCGCCGCGCGCAGGAAGACCTTGCCGAGCCCGCGGCCCACCGCATGCGGCAGCAGCCCGAAATAGGCGATGTTGGTCTGGCCTGCGGCGGCGCGGTGCTCCAGCTCGAAGAAGCCCGCCGGCTCGCCGCCCTCGTAGAGCACATGGATGGAGACGCCCGGATCGGCCAGGATGGCGGCGATCTCGGCGTCGCTGGCGGCCCGGCGCAGCCACCAGACGTAATCCTGCCCCACGGTGTTGTAGAGGTAGCGGTAGAAGGCCACGCTGCACCGCGCCAGGCGCTCCAGCCGCAGCCCGGCCGGCAGGGCGGGCGCCGCTTCCCGGGGCGGGGCGGCCATGCGCAGGAAGGTGACATCCACCACCACCCGCTGCGCCGGCTCGACCAGGGACAGGGCCATCCTCAGCTGTCCAGGAAGGAGCGCAGCTTCCGGCTGCGGCTCGGGTGCTTGAGCTTGCGCAGCGCCTTGGCCTCGATCTGGCGGATGCGCTCGCGCGTCACGTTGAACTGCTGCCCGACCTCCTCCAGCGTGTGGTCGGTGTTCATGCCGATGCCGAAGCGCATCCGCAGCACGCGCTCCTCACGCGGCGTCAGGCTCGACAGGACGCGGGTGGTGGCCTCGCGCAGGTTCGACTGGATGGCGGCATCGAGCGGGATGATGGCCGCCTTGTCCTCGATGAAGTCGCCGAGGTGGCTGTCCTCCTCGTCGCCGATCGGCGTCTCGAGGCTGATCGGCTCCTTGGCGATCTTGAGGACCTTGCGGACCTTCTCCAGCGGCATGCCGAGCTTCTCGGCCAGCTCTTCCGGCTGCGGCTCGCGGCCGATCTCGTGCAGCATCTGGCGGCTGGTCCGCACCAGCTTGTTGATCGTCTCGATCATGTGGACCGGGATGCGGATGGTGCGCGCCTGGTCGGCGATGGAGCGGGTGATCGCCTGGCGGATCCACCAGGTGGCGTAGGTCGAGAACTTGTAGCCGCGGCGGTATTCGAACTTGTCCACCGCCTTCATCAGGCCGATGTTGCCCTCCTGGATCAGGTCCAGGAACTGCAGGCCGCGATTGGTGTACTTCTTGGCGATGGAGATCACGAGGCGCAGGTTGGCCTCGATCATCTCCTTCTTCGCCTGGGTCATGTCGCGCTCGCCGCGGCTGACCGTGGCATAGACCCGCTTGAACTCGCCGACCGGCAGGCCGGTCAGCGCCGCGGTCTGGCCGATCTGGCCGCGGATCCGCTCCGCCTCGGCGCGCGAGCGCTCGACGAAGTTCTTCCAGGATTTCTGCGGCAGGGCCGCGATGCGCTCGAACCAGGCTGGGTCGATCTCCGCGCCGCGCCAGTGGTCCAGGAAGTCGTCCCGCTTGACCTTGCTGGCCTCGGCCAGGCGCAGCACCTGCCCCTCCAGCCCGGTGATGCGGCGGTTCAGCCCCTTGAGCTGGTCCACCAGCTCCTCGATCCGGTTGTTGTGCAGCTGCACCCGCTGCACCAGCGCGACCAGCTCCTGGCGCTGCCGCTCATAGGTCTTCTCGGTGCGGGCGGCGAACTCCTCGCCGGCCGTATAGGCCTCCATCCGCTTCGACTGCAGCTTCTGCAGCTTGGTGTAGAGGTCCTCGATGGCCTCGAAGGTCGCCAGCGCCTCGGGCTTCAGCTTCTCTTCCAGAGCGGAGAGGGAGAGGCCCATGCCCTCGCCTTCCTCGCCCTCCTCGAACTCCTCCGCCTCGGCGGCGGGCGGCACGTCGGGGCTGTCGGCGGCGTTGGTCGCCTCGAGGTCGATCACGTCGCGCAGCAGCATGCGGCCGTCCTTGACCGCCTCGTGCCAGGTGAGGATGGCCTGGAAGGTGAGCGGGCTCTCGCAGAGCCCGCCGATCATCGCGTCCCGCCCCGCCTCGATGCGCTTGGCGATGGCGATCTCGCCCTCGCGGGAGAGCAGCTCGACACTGCCCATCTCGCGCAGGTACATGCGGACGGGGTCGTCGGTCCGGCCGAGGCTCTCCTCGTTGACGTTGCCGGAGCTGTCCTCCTCCTCCTCTTCCTCCTCGCCCTCCGCCTTGGCGGCGGGCTTGGCGGCGGCGGTCTCGGTGTCCTCGGGCTCCTCGGCCTCCACCACATTGACGCCGAGATCGCTCAGCATCGCCATGGTGTCCTCGATGAATTCGGAGGAGACCTGGCTGTCCGGCAGCGCCTGGTTGAACTCGTCATAGGTGACGTAGCCGCGCTCCTTGCCGCGCACGACCAGCTTCTTGACCGCCGCCGCGACCGTGTCGAGGAGCGCCCCCTCGACGGCCTCATCGCGGTTCTCGACCGTGTCGGTGCTGTTCGCGACCTTGCTCGCCATGCCGATCCGCTCCGTCTGACGCTGTCCGGCAGCCCGCGAGGACAACCGGAACTCTCGTCTGGGTCCCAGGGCCCCGCCGTGGCGGGGGCCGAATACCGCGCCGGGTTGCACCCCCGATCGCCGCCTCCATCCGGGGCCATAACGCCCCCGCACCCCGCAGCACAAGAGCACCCCGGAGATTGCCACGCCCCCGTTCAGCCGCCCTCGCCGGCGGTCTCGTCCTCCATCTCGCCGCGCCGCTGCGCCGCCAGCAATTCGTTCAGACGGATCAGGCGCCGTTGCGCCGCCGCATCGCCCGAGGCGGCGAAGTCGCGGGCCGCCTCCTGCCGCTCCTGCAGCAGCGCGGCCTCGCCCCGGAAGCGGCCGAAGAAGTGCCACCAGGCCTCGGCCACCGCCTTGGGCAGGGCATCGGCCGCGGCGGCGGCCGGCATGCCGTCGAAGCGCCGCACCCAGTCGAGCCCCTCCGGCTCGGCCTGCCGCAGGTGCCCGGCCAGGGCCTCGGGGTCCGGCGCCTCCGCCCCGCCATGCCAGGCGAGAAGGACGCCGCGCAGCCGGTCCGGCAGGCCGGAGGGCAGGTCGAGCTGCCCCAGCGCCTCCTCCACCTCGGCCAGCAGCCAGGGATGGGCCACGACCAGCGCCAGCAGGCAGCGCGCCTGCTCCAGCCGCACCCGGGCGGGGTCGATGTCCGGGCGGGGCAGGTTGAGCGGCGGCGAGGCGCCCCAGCCCTGGCGCCCGCCCGCCCGCCCCATCTCCCGACCGGCCGCGCGGGAGACGGGCCGGGCGGGCGCGGCGCGGCGGCCCTCCTCGAAGAAGCGGTCGAGCAGCTGCCGGCGGTACTCGGCGCCGAGGATCTTGTCCGGGATGCTCCCGGCGGCGGCGACCAGCCGGTGCCGCAGAGCCGCCCGCGCCTCGGGCGAGGCGCCGGGGGATTGCGCCGCCAGCATGTCGTAGAGCACCGAGGAGAGCGGCCGTGCCGCGTCCAGCACGGCCTGGAAGGCGCGCGCGCCCCCCTTCCCCACCAGCGTGTCCGGATCCTCCCCCGCCGGCAGGGTGACGAAGCCCAGCCGGCGCTCGGGGCTGTCGAGCATCGGCAGGGCCAGTTCGATGGCGGTGCGGGCGGCGGCCCGGGCGCCGGCGGCGTCGCCGTCGAAGCAGAGCACGGGCTGCGGCGTCAGGCGCCACAGCGTGGTGAGCTGTTCCTCCGTGAGCGCCGTGCCGAGCGGGGCGACGGCGCCGCCGAAGCCCGCCTGGTGCAGGGCGATGACATCCATGTAGCCCTCCACCACCACCACCGGCGCGCCGCGGAAGGCGGCGTCGCGCGCCAGGTCGATGCCGTAGAGGTTGCGCCGCTTGGAGAACAGCCCGGTCTCCGGCCCGTTGACGTATTTCGGCTGCCCGTCGCCCAGCAGGCGGCCGCCGAAGGAGACGATGCGGCCGCGCCGGTCGCGGATCGGGAACATCACCCGGTTGAAGAACAGGTCGGTGGGCGCCGCCTCGTCCTCGCCGGCCCGCATCAGCCCGGCCTCGACGAGCTGGCGCGGCTCGATGCCCTGCGGCTTCAGGTCCGCCGCCAGGGCGCCGCGCCCGCCGCCGGACCAGCCGAGGCCGAACCGGCGGATGGTCTCCTCGGTCAGCCCCCGGCGCCGCAGGTAGTCGAGCCCGGCGCGGCCCTCCGGCAGGCGCAGCCGGCGCTGGAAGGCCTCCGCGGCGGCCTCCATGACGGCATGCAGGTCGCGCTGCCGCGCCTCCCGCCGGGCCTGTTGCGGGGTCGCCTTCGGCACCTCCATCCCGGCCTCGGAGGCCAGCCGCTCCGCCGCCTCGGGAAAGCTCGCGCCCTGGCTCTGCATGACATAGGCGATGGCATCGCCATGCGCGCCGCAGCCGAAGCAGTGGTAGTGGTCGTCATAGACGTAGAAGGAGGGGGTCTTCTCGCCGTGGAAGGGGCAGCAGCCGCGCCAGTTCCGCCCGGCCCGGGTCAGTCGGACATTGCGACCGATCAGCCCCGGGAGCGGCGTGCGGAGGCGGAGCTCCTCCAGGAAATCGGGCGGAAGCGACATGGCGGTCCACCCTTAATGGGTTCACCGCCCCGATGCACGGCCTCAGCCGCCCAGCGCCGCCTTCACCATCGGCCCCGCCTTGGCCATGTCCATCGTCGCGGCGTGCCGCGCCTTCAGCGCCGCCATCACCTTGCCCATGTCCTTCACCGAGGCGGCGCCGGTCTCGGCCACGGCGGCGGCCACCGCCTCGCGCATCGCCGCCTCGTCCATCTGCTGCGGCAGGAAGCCCTCGATCACCGCGATCTCGGCCGCCTCCTTCTCCGCCAGCTCGGGACGGTTGCCCTGGCGGTACATCGCCTCGCTCTCGCGCCGGCTCTTCACCATGCCGCGCAGCATGGCGACGATCTGCTCCTCCGGCACCTGCTCCACCCCGGCCGGACGCGCGGCGATGTCGGTGTCCTTCAGCTTCGCCAGGATCATGCGGATGGCGGAGGTCCGCGCCGCGTCCTTGGCCAGCATGGCGGCCTTCAGGCTCTCGGTGAAGCGCGCGCGCAGGCTCATCGGTCTTCTCCTTCTCGCGGCCGGCTCGCCGGGAGGTGAGGCCGGCCGGCCCTGATGCGGGGCTATAAAGCCCGCCCGCCCCGGCAGGACAATGGTGAAGGGCGACACACAGCCTCGTCGCCTGGGAAAATTCTTCCCAGAAATTTTTCCCCTATCTGCCTGACGGACGAAGAATCATCGAATGGCCTCAAGGAATCCTTGTTTTGGGAAATTTTTTCCCAGATAACCGCTCCATGCGGACCGTGGAAGACATCCTCGCCCTGATGGGTGGCGCCGAGGCGGTGGCCAAGGCCTGTGGCGTCGGCACCGAGGCCGTGCGCAAGTGGCGACAGGCCCGCGCCATCCCGCCCAAGCACTGGGCCGCCCTCAGCGCCGCCTCGGGCCTGCCGCTGGCCGTCCTGGCCGCCACCAGCCAGGACATGCCCCCCGCCCCGCAACCCGACCCGAGCCCGGAGACGACGAGCATGGCCGCTGCGACCCCGACCCCCGACGCGTCCGGCACCCCGCCGGGCCAGCCGCCGGCGGGCGCCACCGCGGTCCTGGTGCTGGCCGATGGCAGCGTCTTCTGGGGCGTGGGCTTCGGCGCGCGGACGGCGAGCGTCGGGGAGATCTGCTTCAACACCGGCATGACGGGCTATCAGGAAACCCTGACCGATCCTTCCTATGCCGGGCAGATCATCACCTTCACCTTCCCGCATATCGGCAATGTCGGCGCCAATGCGGAGGACAGCGAGAGCATCACCCCCGCCGCGCGCGGCCTGGTGGTCAAGCTCGACCTGACCGAGCCGGCCAATTACCGCGCCACCCGCCACCTGGACGACTGGCTGAAGAGCCACGGCATTCCCGGCATCGCCGGGGTGGACACGCGGGCGCTGACCACCCGCATCCGCGACGGCGGCGCGCCGAACGGCGTGCTGGCCTATCCGGCGGATGGCCGCTTCGACCTCGCGGCCCTGAAGGCGCAGGCCGCCGGCTGGCCCGGGCTCGAGGGCATGGACCTGGCGCGCGAGGTCTCCTGCCGCCAGCCCTATGCCTGGGAGGAGGGCCTCTGGTCCTGGGGCCAGGGCTTCGAGAAGAACCCGGTGCGCAGGCATAAGGTGGTCGCCGTGGATTATGGCGCCAAGCGCAACATCCTGCGCTGCCTGGCCGATGCCGGCTGCGCCGTGACGGTGCTGCCCGCCACCGCCACCGCGGAGGAGATCCTGCGCCATCAGCCGGACGGCGTCTTCCTCTCCAACGGCCCGGGCGACCCGGCGGCGACCGGCGCCTATGCCGTGCCGGCCATCCGCGGCGTGCTGGAGGCCGGCACCCCGGTCTTCGGCATCTGCCTCGGCCACCAGCTCCTGGCGCTGGCGCTGGGCGCCCGGACCTACAAGCTGGAGCGCGGCCATCGCGGCGCCAACCAGCCGGTCAAGGACCTGGCGACGGGCAAGGTGGAGATCACCAGCCAGAACCACGGCTTCGCGGTGGACGAGAAGTCCCTCCCCTCCGGGGTGCGGGTGACGCATGTCAGCCTCTTCGACGGCTCGAACGAGGGCATCGCCGCGAGCGACCGCCCGGCCTTCTCCGTGCAGTATCACCCCGAGGCCAGCCCGGGCCCGAGCGACAGTCACTATCTCTTCCACCGCTTTGTCGAGATGATCGAGAAGCACAAGGCGGCCTGAAGCGCGGGGCCGCCGCGAGAGGGAGAGCAGGAATGTCTGGGATGTTCGATCTGACCGGGCGCGTCGCCCTGGTCACGGGCGGCAATGGCGGCATCGGGCTCGGCATGGCGCGCGGCCTCGCCGCGGCCGGGGCGCGGGTCATCGTGGTCGGCCGCAATCCGGACAAGAACGCCGCGGCCGTGGCGGAGCTGGGCCAGGGCGCCTTCGCGCTCGAGGCCGATCTCAGCCGGCCCGGCGAGCCGGCGCGGGTCATGCAGGCCGCGCTGGCCGAGACCAGCGGGCAGCTCGACATCCTGGTGAACAACGCCGGCACCAACATCCGCCGCCTGCCGCAGGACGTGACCGACGAGGACTGGGCGGCGGTGATCGACATCAACCTGACCAGCGCCATGCGCCTGACGCGCGAGGCCTATCCGGCGCTGAAGGCCAGCGGCCATGGCCGCGTCCTCTGCATCGGCTCGATGATGTCGATCTTCGGCCTGCCGCTCTCCCCGGCCTATGGCGCCAGCAAGGGCGGCATCGTGCAGTACACGCGCTCCCTCGCGGTCGCCTGGGGGCCGGACGGCATCACCGCCAACGCCATCCTGCCCGGCTGGATCGAGACCGATCTGACCGCCGGCGCCAAGCGCGACATCCCGACGCTGAACGACAGCGTGCTCGCCCGCACGCCGCAGAAGCGCTGGGGCAGGCCCGGCGACTTCGGCGGCATCGCCGCCTTCCTGGCGAGCGACGCCGCCGCCTTCATCACCGGCACCGCCATCCCCGTGGATGGCGGAATGTCCGTCCACGGCTGATCCCGGCCCCCGGCCGGCACTTTCGCAGATAGGGTCCCCCCGATGCCGAAGCGTACCGACATCAAGTCCATCCTGATCATCGGGGCCGGCCCCATCGTCATCGGCCAGGCCTGCGAGTTCGACTATTCCGGCGCGCAGGCCTGCAAGGCGCTGCGGGCGGAGGGCTACCGGGTGGTCCTGGTGAACTCCAACCCCGCCACCATCATGACCGACCCCGGCCTGGCGGACGCGACCTATATCGAGCCGATCACGGTCGAGATGGTCGAGAAGATCATCGCCAAGGAGCGCCCCGATGCGCTGCTGCCCACCATGGGCGGGCAGACCGCGCTGAACACCGCGCTGAAGCTGGCCGAGGCCGGGGTGCTGGAGAAGTACGGCTGCGAGCTGATCGGCGCCAAGGCCGAGGTGATCGACAAGGCCGAGGACCGGCTGAAGTTCCGCGATGCCATGACCAAGATCGGCATCGAGAGCCCGCGCTCGGCCATCGCGCACACGATGGAGGAGGCGCGCGCCGGGCTGGAGGAGGTCAAGCTCCCCTGCGTCATCCGCCCCTCCTTCACGCTGGGCGGCACGGGCGGCGGCATCGCCTACAACCGCGAGGAGTTCGAGCAGATCGTCTCCGCCGGCCTCAGCGCCTCCATGACCAGCGAGGTGCTGATCGAGGAAAGCGTGCTGGGCTGGAAGGAATACGAGATGGAGGTGGTCCGCGACAGCGCGGACAACTGCATCATCGTCTGCTCCATCGAGAACCTGGACCCGATGGGCGTGCACACGGGCGATTCCGTGACCGTCGCCCCGGCGCTGACGCTGACCGACAAGGAATACCAGCGCATGCGCGATGCCTCCATCGCCTGCCTGCGCGAGATCGGCGTCGATACCGGCGGCTCCAACGTGCAGTTCGGCGTGAACCCCGCCGATGGCCGCATGGTGGTCATCGAGATGAACCCGCGCGTCTCGCGCTCCTCCGCGCTCGCCTCCAAGGCCACCGGCTTCCCGATCGCCAAGATCGCCGCCAAGCTCGCCGTCGGCTACACGCTGGACGAGCTGAAGAACGACATCACCATGGTGACGCCGGCGAGCTTCGAGCCGACCATCGACTATGTCGTCATCAAGATCCCCCGCTTCACCTTCGAGAAGTTCCCCGGCACGCCGGCGACGCTGACGACCTCGATGAAGTCGGTGGGCGAGGCGATGGCCATCGGCCGCTCCTTCAACGAGGCGCTGCAGAAGGGGCTGCGCTCGCTGGAGACCGGCCTCTCCGGTCTCGACGACATCGGCAATCCCGGCGACGGCTCGAAGGAGGCGCATATCGCCTCGCTGGCCACGCCGAAGCCCGACCGCGTGCTGGACGTGGCGCAGGCCTTCCGCGCCGGCCTGACGGTCGAGGAGATCCACCAGGCCTGCAAGTTCGAGCCCTGGTTCCTGCGCGAGATCGAGAAGATCGTCCGCGCCGAGGAGGCGGTGCGCGCCGATGGCCTGCCGCGGGACGCGACCGGGCTGCGCCGCCTGAAGGCCATGGGTTTCTCCGACCGGCGCCTCGCCGTGCTGTCGGGCCAGGCCGAGGCGGCGGTGCAGGCGCTGCGCGAGCGGCTCGGCGTGCTGCCGGTCTACAAGCGCATCGACACCTGCGCGGCCGAGTTCGCCTCCGACACACCCTATATGTACTCGACCTACGAGGGCGGCTTCGGCACGCCGGTCTGCGAGAGCCGGCCGACGGAGAGGAAGAAGATCATCATCCTGGGCGGCGGTCCCAACCGCATCGGCCAGGGCATCGAGTTCGACTATTGCTGCGTCCATGCCTGCTACGCGCTGCGCGACGCGGGCTTCGAGACCATCATGGTCAACTGCAACCCCGAGACGGTCTCCACCGACTACGACACCTCCGACCGCCTGTATTTCGAGCCGCTCACCGCCGAGGACGTGATCAGCCTGATCCGCCGCGAGCAGGAGAAGGGCGAGGTGCTGGGCTGCATCGTGCAGTATGGCGGCCAGACGCCGCTGAAGCTCTCCCAGGCGCTGCACAAGGCGGGCATCCCCATCCTCGGCACCTCGGCCGAGGCGATCGACATCGCCGAGGACCGCGAGCGCTTCCAGCAGCTGCTGAAGGGTCTCGGCCTGAAGCAGCCGCAGAACGGCATCGTCCGCACGCTGGACGAGGCGGTGGAGGAGGCCGAGCGCATCGGCTACCCCGTCGTCGTCCGCCCCTCCTACGTGCTCGGCGGCCGCGCGATGGAGATCGCCTACAACAAGGAGCAGCTGCTGCGCTTCGGGCAGGAGGCGGTGAAGGTCTCGGGCGAGAACCCGATCCTGATCGACCAGTACCTGCAGGACGCCATCGAGGTCGATGTGGACTGCATCGCCGACGAGGCGGGCGAGGTCTATGTCGCGGGCGTCATGGAGCATATCGAGGAGGCCGGCATCCATTCCGGCGACAGCGCCTGCTCCCTGCCGCCCTATTCCCTCTCGCCGGCCATCATCACCGAGCTGAAGGCGGAGACCGAGGCGATGGCCAAGGCCCTCAAGGTCAAGGGCCTGATGAACGTGCAGTACGCGGTGAAGGACAACGAGATCTATGTGCTCGAGGTCAATCCCCGCGCCTCGCGCACCGTGCCTTTCGTCGCCAAGGCCACGGGCGTGCCGGTGGCCAAGATCGGCGCCCGCGTCATGGCCGGCGCGAGGCTCGCCGAATTCACGCTGGATGACGAGGCGATCAGCCGCCACGTCGCGGTGAAGGAGGCCGTGTTCCCCTTCAACCGCTTCCCCAATGTCGATGTCATCCTCGGCCCCGAGATGAAGTCCACCGGCGAGGTGATGGGCCTCGACGCCTCCTTCGAGCGCGCCTTCGCCAAGTCCCAGCTCGGCGCCGGGGTGAAGCTGCCCGAGGCCGGCACCGCCTTCCTCTCGGTCAAGGACAGCGACAAGAAGTCGGTCATCTCGCTCGCCCGCCGGCTGAACGAGATGGGCTTCCAGGTGATGGCGACGCGCGGCACCGCGGCGGCGCTGCGCGAGGCCGGGCTCGGCGTCTCGGTGGTGAACAAGGTGATGGAGGGGCGGCCGCATTGCGTGGACGCCATCCGCAACGGCGAGATCCAGCTCGTCATCAACACCACCGGCTCCGGCCGCGCGGTGGCCGACAGCTTCGACATCCGCCGCGGCGCCCTGACCCAGGGCGTGCCGCACTACACCACCATGGCGGGCGCCCGCGCGGCGGTGCACGCCATCGCCGCGCTCCGGGCCGGAACCCTTGATGTGGCGCCGCTCCAGGCCTATTTTCCTCCTTCGTTCTGAAACAGAACGATCATTCGCGGGGCGGGGGCGGGTCCGGGTCGGACCCGGGCTCCGCCCGCTCTGTCTTTCCGTCGTGGGCGCCGGCAGTCGTGGAGACTGGCAAGGGCGCCGCACAACCGCCGGACATCTTGCCCGGCGGTCACTGCTGCGTATGAAGGAAGGGACTGCCGTGCAGAAGTTCCCGATGACCGCCGAGGGGCTCAACCGGCTTGAGGGAGAGCTGCGGCACCTGAAGTCCGAGGAGCGCCCCGCCGTGATCCGGGCGATCGCCGAGGCGCGCGCCCATGGCGACCTCTCGGAGAACGCCGAGTATCATGCCGCCCGCGAGCGGCAGTCCTTCATCGAGGGCCGCATCGCCGAACTCGAGAGCGTCATTCCCTCGGTCGAGGTGATCGACGTCTCCAAGCTCTCCGGCGACCAGGTCCGCTTCGGCGCGACGGTGACGATCATCGACGACGAGTCGGAGGAGGAGAAGACCTACCGCATCGTCGGCCAGCACGAGGCGGACACCAAGCAGGGCTCGATCTCGCTCTCCTCGCCGCTGGCCAAGGCGCTGCTCGGCAAGTCGGTGGGCGACACGGTCGAGGTGCCGGCGCCGGGCGGCGCCCGCGCCTACGAGATCACCAAGGTCCGTTTCCGCTGACCGCCATGCCGGGACGCAGCCTGCCGGGAGCCCTGGCCGAAGCCCCCCTCGACACCGCCGTGACCCTGGCCGAGGTGCGGGAGGCCGCCGCGCGCATCCGGGGCGCGGTGTCGCGCACCCCCCTGGTGCGCGCCCCGGCCATCGACCGGGTGGCCGGCTGCGAGGTCTGGCTCAAGCTCGACAATCTCCAGGCCACCGGCGCCTTCAAGGAGCGCGGGGCGGCCAACCGGCTGGCCCTGCTGACGGCGCGCGAGCGGGCCACCGGCGTCATCGCCATGTCCGCCGGCAACCATGCCCAGGCAGTGGCGCGCCACGCCAGCCTGCTCGGCATCGCCGCCACCATCGTCATGCCGCGGTTCACCCCCTCCACCAAGGTGGTCCGCACCGAGGGCTGGGGCGCGACGGTGGTGCTGCACGGCGAGACCCTGGCCGAGGCGGCGGCGCATGCGCATGCCCTGGCGCTGCGGGAGGGGCTGACCTTCATCCATCCCTATGACGATCCGGGGATCATCGCCGGCCAGGGCACCATGGCGATCGAGATGATCGAGGAGGCGCCGGGGCTGGACACGCTGGTCTTCCCGGTGGGCGGCGGCGGGCTGCTGGCCGGCTGCGCCGCGGCGGCCCTGGAGACGAACCCGGCCCTGAAGGTCTACGGCGTCGAGGTCGAGGGCTATCCGGCCATGGCGCAGCGCCTGGCCGGCCAGGCGGTGGCCGTGGGCGGCCCCACCATCGCCGAGGGCATCGCGGTGCGCGATGTCGGCGAGACGCCCTATGCCCTGCTGAGGCGCCTGGGCATCGAGGTGCTGGTGGTGCCGGAGCGCGCGGTGGAGCAGGGGATCGCCCTGCTGGCCGAGGGCGCCAAGGTGGTGGCCGAAGGCGCCGGGGCGGCCGGCGTCGCGGCGCTGCTGGCGCATCCGGCCCGCTTCGCCGGCCGGCGCGTCGGCACGCCGGTCTGCGGCGGCAATATCGATGCCCGGGCGCTGTCCAACGTGCTGCTGCGCCAGTTGCTGCGGGACGGGCGGATCATGCGGCTGCATTTCGACATCCCCGACCGGCCCGGCGTGCTGGCCGATATCTCGAAGCGCATCTCGGATGCCGGCGGCAATGTCATCGAGGTGAAGCACCAGCAGCTCTTCGGCGCGCCCACCGTGCAGTCGACCGAGCTGGAGCTGATGATCGAGGTGCGCGACGCCGTTCAGGGCCAGGCGATCGTCTCGGCCATGATGGCGGCGGGCTACGCCGTGCGCCGCGCGCAGTAGACCGCCCGGCCGGGATCACCGCTCCAGCGGCACGCCCGGCACCTCCTTGGCCGTGTGGATGGTCTGCAGCGTCGTCACCCGGCCGACATGCGCCGCCGCGGTCAGCCGGTTGGTGAGCTGGTTCTCATGCGCCGTGTCGCGCGCCACCAGCCGCAGCAGGAAGTCCCCGCCGCCCCGGATCATGTGGCATTCCCGCACCTCCGGCCAGGTGGTCACATCCGCCTCGAAGCCGGCCAGGATGGCGTGCTTCTGGCTCTCCAGCCCGACCAGGGCGAAGAAGGTGATCTCCCAGCCCAGCGCCACCGGGTCGATATCGGCGTGATAGCCGCGGATGATCCCCGCCTCCTCCAGCCGCCGCACCCGCCGCAGGCAGGGCGGCGCGGAGAGGTCCACGCGCCGCGCCAGCTCCACATTGGTCATCCGACCGTCATTCTGCAGCTCGGCCAGGATCTGCCGATCCACGGTATCAAGATTGTCGGTCGTCTCGGGCTTCATCGGAACCGTTTCATTGCTCACGCGGCGTTCGAGGCGCAATATCCTTGCACGCGCCCCTGTATTCAAGGCATCGGGTTGCGGCAGGCGCCTATCTTTCCGATATCCTGCGTCACCAGAGCGATTCCCAGGACCATAAGCCTTGCCCGAACTGCACCGCACCCGCCTCCTGATCCTCGGTGCCGGCCCCGCCGGATACACGGCGGCGATCTACGCCGCCCGCGCCGGGCTGTCGCCCCTGGTGGTCGCGGGCATGCAGCCGGGCGGCCAGCTGACCATCACCACCGAGGTCGAGAACTACCCGGGTTTCGCGCAGCCGGTGCAGGGCCCCTGGTTGATGGAGCAGATGCGCGAGCAGGCCGAGCATGTCGGCGCCGCCATCCGCCATGACCTGATCACCGCGGTCGATCTCTCCGTCCGCCCCTTCCGCTGCACCGGCGATTCCGGGGACATCTACGAGGCCGAGTCGCTGATCATCGCCACCGGCGCCCAGGCCAAGTGGCTGGGCATTCCGGGGGAGAAGGAGCTGTCCGGCTTCGGCGTCTCGGCCTGCGCGACCTGCGATGGCTTCTTCTACCGCGGCAAGGATGTGGCGGTGATCGGCGGCGGCAATTCGGCGGTGGAGGAGGCGCTCTACCTCTCCAACCTGGCGAGGTCGGTGACGCTGATCCACCGCCGCGACTCGCTGCGCGCCGAGCGTATCCTGCAGAAGCGCCTCTTCGCCCGGCCGAATGTCACCATCCACTGGGACACGGCGGTCGAGGAGGTGCTGGCCGAGACCGGCGGGCGCACGCCCGTCGCCCGCGGCCTGCGGCTGCGGCAGAAGGATGGCACGCGGCGGGAGCTGGCGGTGGATGGCGTCTTCGTCGCCATCGGCCATGCGCCGGCCACCGCCTTGTTCAGGGGGCAGCTCGAGATGGATGCGGAGGGCTATGTGGTGACGGCGCCTGATTCGACGCGCACCAGCCGGGACGGCGTCTTCGCCGCCGGCGACGTGCAGGACCGCGTCTTCCGCCAGGCGGTGACCGCCGCCGGCACCGGCTGCATGGCCGCGCTGGAGGCGGAGAAGTTCCTCGCCCTCGGCGAGGATGCCGCCCAGGCCGAAGCCGCCTGACGCCATGCCGCTGGATTGGGACAAGCTCCGGGTCTTCCACGCGGTCGCCGAGGCAGGCAGCTTCACCCATGCGGGTGAATCGCTCAACCTCAGCCAATCGGCCGTCTCCCGCCAGATCCAGGCGCTGGAGGAGGCCCTCCAGGTGCCGCTCTTCCACCGCCATGCGCGCGGCCTCATCCTCACCGAACAGGGCGAGACGCTGAACCGCACGGTGCGCGAGGTCTTCGCCAAGCTGGCGATGACTGAGGCGTTGCTGACGGAGAGCCGCGAGCGCGCCGCCGGGCGCCTCAAGGTCACCACCACCACCGGCTTCGGCGCCACCTGGCTGGCGCCGCGCCTGCGCAAGTTCATGTCGCAGCACCCGGACGTGACGGTGACGCTGCTGCTCGACGACGCCGATCTCGACCTCGCCATGCGCGAGGCCGATGTCGCCATCCGCATGCATCCGCCGAAGCAGCCCGATCTGATCCAGCGCCATGTGGCGACCTTCGGTTGGCGCATCGTCGGCTCGGCGGACTACCTGAAGCAGGCCGGCGCGCCGCAGCGCGCCGAGGATCTCGATGCCCACCGGCTGATCGTCTATGGCGACTACCGGCCGCCGGTGGAGAGCATCAACTGGCTGCTGGAGGCCGGGCGGCGTCCGGGCAGCCCGCGCCGCGCCGCGGTCGAGGTGAACAGCCTGCCGGCGATGCTGCATGCGGTGCGCTCCGGCCTCGGCCTGGCGGCCATGCCCGATTACATGGGGGAGGAGCTCAGCGACCTGGTCCCCGTGCTGACCGACCTGAAGTCGCCGCGTGTCGATTCCTACTTCGTCTATCCCGAGGAGATGCGGCACTCCAAGCGCGTCGGCGTGTTCCGCGATTTCCTGGTGTCGGAGCTGGCGAATCTGCAGTCCTGAGGCTTCCATGCCCTGAGCGCATGGCGGGACGGCAATAATCGGGCTGGGAGCATGGCGCCGCCATGCCTAAGTTGCCGGTGTCCGGCGATTTTGGCCGGGGGGTCCCAGGACCCCACGTCTCCCAGACGTGAAGCCTCCCTGTATGACTTGGCCGCTGCCCCAACGGGTTAGCGGCCTTCTTTTTGGGCGCTCAGCCCGGATCGATGCGCACCTCGACCCGGCGGCTCTCGATCGAGGACATGGCCGGCGTGGTGGCGCCCCGCCATTCGGTGCGGATGCGCGCCGCCTCGACGCCCTGCGCCTTGAGTTCATCCGCGACCACGGTGGCGCGCAGCCGCGAGAGCTGGGTATTGGCCTCGGGCGTCCCGGCCGGATCGGCGAAGCCCACCACCAGCAGCGGAACCTGCGGATACGCCCGGGCCAGCGCCGCCGCCTGCCGCAGCCCTTCCCGCGCCGGCGCATCCAGTGCGCCCGACCAGGCCTCGAAATAGACCGGATAGGCCTTGCGCGTGGTTTCGACGGCCTGGGTCGTCGCGGGCCCTTCGCCCGGCGGCGCGCAGCCGGCGAGCAGGCAGGTCAGGATCATGGCCTTCGCCAAGCGATTCATGGTCATCCTCCTGCGGTCGCCGGAGTGGCGCCGCGGGACGCAGGCTAGCAAACAGCCCAGCCCCGGTCAGGCATTCCGGTCAGGCATTCCGGTCGTCCTCGGGTCCGGCGCCGCCCTAGCGGCAGCCGTCGCCCCGTCGATCGAAGTTCAGCACGCGACTGTCGCGCACCTCGAAGGTCACGGCGCAGAACTCCGGTACCGAACTTCCGCCAAAACCGAAGCCCAGGCCGAGGCCACCGCCGACGCCGCTACCCCAGCGCCCGCTGCCGCCGCCAAAGCCGATTCCGAGGCTGGGGCTCACGGTGCTGGCCGGCGCCGAGGCCGTCTGGAACTGGAGAAAGCGCCGGCCTTCCGTCTCATAGACGCGCTGCGGAACGCCGAGATCCTCGATCAGGCGCGACTCCGGTCCACCGACATAGGTCGCCATGCGCTGATCGAAGGTGCCCGCATCGGGTCCCGCGCAGGCCGCAAGGGTCAGGAGGGCAACACAGGCCATCCGAGAGGCAGAAGAGGAGAACATGGCGCGCGCCTTCCACGAGATCGGTCCGGAGGGACAATGTCTCGTCGGGCATCGCGTTTCCAGAAGGGCTTCGGCAGGCCGCACGGGGCGGCGGAAGCAGAGCCCGGAACGACAGGCGGCCGCCACCTCACATGATGGTGGCGAGCCACCCGCCGGACAGCGCGGCAATCACCATCGACAGGAAAGCTATGATCCAGGTCTCGCTCATCCCGAACCTCCAAACGCGAAGCCTCTCTAGCATAGCTACCTATAGTTGCAATTGATTCCTTAATAAAACCGGAACGACGGGTGCGCCTCCTATCCTCTCTGAAGGGCCACGGCACCGCACCAAGGCTTCTTGCAAACGCCTCTCATCCTCATCATTGTCCCGTCGGCCGAGCCCGGAGACCGCCTTGCAGAGTGAGCCTTTCGATTTCCTGCGGGGCGCCGCCGGCCGGGCGGGCCGGCGCCTGGTGCCGCCCCGGAGGCAGGACGAGGCGGCGGCGGAGGCGGTGCCGCTGCGCGCGCTGATGGCGCCGGGGGGCATGCGCCGCAGCCTTGACCTTTGCTCCGGCCATGCCGGCAGCGACCCTCGGGCGCTGCTCTCCCTCTGGAGCCGCCACTACTTCCACACCCTGATCCCGCCCGTGGTGGTGACCAGCCTGCTGGCCTTCCGGCGGCTTCCGCTGGCCGTCGCCGGGGCCGCGGTGCAACTCGATCCGCAGGGCTTTCCGGTCGCCGTGGTGCTGCCCCATGGCGGCCGGCCGGCACCCGCCCCCGAGGATCCCTTCCGGCGTTTCGCCGCGCTGGCCGATCAGCATCTGGCCCCGCTGATCGCGGCCTGGGCGGCGGAGCTGCGGGTCGCGCCCCGTCTGCTCTGGGCCAATGCCGCCGGCTACTTCGCCTGGGCCGTGCGGGAGGCGGCGGCGGAGGATGCCGAAGCCGCCCGGCCCGGCCTCGCGATCCTGGCGGCGGACCACCGCCCCGACGGGACGCCGAACCCGCTGCGCGAGCCGTTGCGGCTGGTCGAGGGGCCGCACGGCCCGGAGCCGCGCCGGACCGTCTGCTGCCTGCTCTACCGCCTGCCCGGCCGTGGGGAGTGCGGCCACTGCCCCCTCTCCCGCGCCGCGCCGCGATCCGGCCGGCCGGCCGGCGGCGGGCATGGCCCGACATGACGGCTTGGCAATCCGGCGCGGCCAAGCTACCGCGACGGTCATGGATCCCTTCCTGCCTGCCCTGATGCTGCTCTCCGGCGGCGCCTTCATCCACAGCCGCGCCAGCGTGCCGGAACTGCGCCCCGCCTCGGACGGCGCCGACGCCGCCTGGCGCCTGCTGGCGCGCTTCGCCTTCTTCCTCTGGATCGGCCTGCTGGTCTGGGGGCTCTACATGCGGCCGCTGCTGGTGGTCGGCCTCGGCTTCGCGCTCTCCCTGCTGTTCAACCTGCTGCTGGCCCTGCGCGGCCCGCGGCCGGTCTGGCCCGGCCTGTCCATGGTGCTTTGCGTGCTGGGCCTGGGCTGCGGCCTCTATACCGTGCTTGGCTGACACCGCGTCGCGGCCCTCTCACGGGCGGAGGAAAGGAAGACCATGCTCTTCGAAGGCTTCACGCTGGAGGAACGCGACATCGCCGGGCAGCGGCTGCGCCTGCGGCATGGCGGCAAGGGACCGCCGCTGCTGCTGCTGCACGGCAATCCGCAGACCCATCTGATGTGGCACAGGCTGGCCCCGGCCCTGGCGCGACGCTTCACGGTGATCTGCCCCGACCTGCGCGGCTACGGCTTCTCCGGCAAGCCGCCGGTCAGCGACGACCACGCCGCCTATTCCAAGCGGGCCATGGCCGCCGACATGCTGGGGCTGATGCGCGGCCTGGGCCATGCGCGCTTCCAGGTGCTGGCGCACGACCGCGGCGCCCGCGTGGCGCACCGCCTGGCGCTGGACGCGTCGGAGGCCGTCCATCGCCTGGCGGTGCTCGACATCGTGCCGACCCTCGAGCATTTCGAGCGGACCGACATGGCCTTCGCCCTGGGCTATTATCACTGGTTCTTCCTGGCCCAGCGGCACGACCTGCCGGAGCGCATGATCCTGCGCGACGTCGAGGACTGGTTCGACCTGCAGACCTCGCGCGAGCCCAAGGACCGGAGCTTCTTCCACCCCGAGGCGCGCGCCGACTATCTCGCCGCGCTGCGGCAGCCCGGCACTGTCGCCGCCATCTGCGAGGACTATCGCGCCGCGGCCGGGATCGACCTGGAGCACGACCGCGCCAGCCGTGCCGCCGGGGAGAGGATCCGCTGCCCGCTGCTGGCGCTCTGGGGCGCCAGGGGCCGGATCGGCCAGTGGTATGCCCCGCTCGACATCTGGCGCGCCTATGCCGCCGGCCCCGTCTCCGGCGGGCCGGTGCCGAGCGGCCATTACCTGGCGGAGGAGGCGCCGGAGGCGGTGCTGGCCGCGCTCGACGGCTTCCTCGACCCCGCCGCCTGACCCCGCCCCACACGGACAACACCTGACACCGGACGGAGGATCATGATCCGCCCTGCCCTGCCCTGGCTGCTCCTGCCGCTTCTCGCCGGCTGCGCGCCGGCCCTGTACCAGCCCCCCGCCATCTCGGCCGCCGAGCAGCAGGCGGTCCTCGCCGAGATCGGCCAGGGCCAGGCGCCGGTCCGGCGCGAGCTGGGCGATGCCGAATCCCGCCTGGCCATCGCCCGCGTGGCGCGCCGCCTGGCGCCCGCCGGCAGCGCCGTCTGCCAGGAGCTCGGGCGGAGCTGCCAGTGGCGCTTCATCTACGATCCGAGCCGCGAGCTGAACGCCGCCGCGACCGGCGAGGGCGATATCGTCGTCCAGCGCGGCGTCGCCGAATATGCCCGCACGGATGGCGAGCTGGCCTTCGTCATCGCGCACGAGATGGCGCACCACGCCGCCAACCACGTCCAGAGCACGACGCAGCGCGCCCAGCTCGGCGCCGCGCTGGGCGGCATCCTGGCCTCCCTCGCCGGCGCCTATGCGGGCGTCGCCACGGACGGGCTGGCCCAGGGGGCGGCGGGAATCGGCTCGCAGCTCGCCGTGATCTCCTACAGCAAGGCGCAGGAGCGCGAGGCCGATGCGCTCGGCGCCGCCATCCTGCGGCGCGCCGGCTACGACGTGGCCGAGGCCCGCAGCATGCTCCTGGCCATGGCGCGCCTGTCCGGCCGCAGCGAGACCGGCCTGCTCTCGACCCATCCGGCCGGTCCGGACCGCATCGCCTCCTTCGACGCGGCGATCGCCGGGATGCAGGCCGCCGGCTGGCGGGTCGGCGCCGCCCGGCCCTGAGCGGGGCGGCGCCGATCGGGGTCCGGGGCGCTTGGCGCGGGGCGGCGGCGGGCCTAGGCTGCATCCCCTCGCTGACATGTCGGAGTTCATCCCGCTGATGCCTGCCCTCGCCGGTCGCCTGAAGGACATCGCCGTTTCCGCCTCGGTCGTCATGGGCGTGCGCGCCCGCGCGCTCGCCGCCGAGGGCCACAAGGTCATCAGCCTGGCGAGCGGCGAGCCCGACTTCGCGACGCCGGACCACGCCATCGAGGCGGCGCACCAGGCGGCGCTGCGCGGCGACACCAAGTATCCGCCGACCGACGGCACGCCCGCCCTGAAGAAGGCGGTGCAGATGAAGTTCCGCCGCGACAACGGCCTCGACTACGCGCTGGACGAGATCCTAGTCGCCAATGGCGGCAAGCAGATCATCATGGACGCGCTGCTGGCCACCTGCGACCCCGGCGACGAGGTGCTGATCCCGGCGCCCTACTGGGTCAGCTACGCCGACATGGCGAAGCTCGCCACCGGCACGCCGACCTTCGTCAGCTGCCCGCAGAACAACGGCTTCAAGCTGCGGCCGGAGGATCTGGAGGCGGCGATCACGCCCAGGACCAAGTGGCTGATCCTGAACTTCCCGAACAACCCGACCGGCGCCGCCTGCTCGCGCGCCGAGATGCAGGCCATCGCCGAGGTGCTGCTGCGGCATCCGCATGTCTGGATCATGACCGACGACATGTATGAGCACCTGGTCTATGACGGGCTGGAGTTCTGCACCATCGCCGAGGTCGAGCCGCGGCTGAAGGAGCGGGTGCTGACCGTCAACGGCACTTCCAAGACCTATGCCATGACCGGCTGGCGCGTCGGCTTCGCCGGCGGGCCGAAGCCGCTGATCAAGGCGATGGCGAACATGCAGGGCCAGCTCACCAGCGGCATCAGCACGATCAGCCAGGCCGCCGCCGTGGCCGCGCTGGAAGGGCCGCAGGATCTCATCGCCGAGCGCGCCGCGATCTACCGCGAGCGCCGCGACCTGGTCTGCGGGCTGCTGGCCGAGGCGCCGGGCCTGTCCTGCCACAAGCCCGAGGGCGCCTTCTACGTCTATCCGAACATCGCCGGCTGCCTCGGCAAGTCCAGCAAGGGCGGGCGCGCAATCGGCAACGACACCGACTTCGCCCTGGCGCTGCTGGAGGAGAAGCACGTGGCGACGGTGCAGGGCGCGGCCTATGGCATGAGCCCCTATATCCGCGTCTCCTACGCCACCGATACGGAGAGCCTGCGCGAGGCCTGCCGCCGCATCGTGGAGTTCTGCCGGGAGCTGTCGTGACCGCCGTCTCGCCCACGACCCGTCCCTCGCCCCATCCCCTCTCCATCCGGCCGGGCCGCGACGAGGATGCCGAGGGCTACATCCGGCTGATCGGCACGGCCTGGGCCGAGTACCCCAACTGCGTGCTGGACGTGGATGGCGAGGTGCCGGAGCTGCGCGCGCTGGCCACCTATTTCGCCACGGCGGGTGGCGCCGTCTGGGTGGCGGAGGCGGGCGGGCGGATCGTCGGCATGGTCGCCACCCGCCCGCTCGGCTCCGACCGCGCCTGGGAGATCTGCAAGATGTATGTCGAGGCGTCGCAGCGCGGCAGCGGCCTCGCGCATACCCTGCTGGGCGGCGCCGAGGCGCATGCCCAGGCAGAGGGCGCCGAGCGGCTGGTGCTCTGGACCGACACCCGCTTCGAGGCGGCGCACCGCTTCTACGAGAAGCGCGGCTATGTCCGGGCCGGCTCGATCCGCATCCTCGACGACATCTCGAAATCGCTGGAGTTCCGCTACGCCAAGCCGGCGCGGGGCCTGGTGGTGGAGGCGCTGGACGCCGCCGCCGCCGCCAGCGCCGAGCGCAACCTGGCCGAGATGCTGGTCACCTGCGTGGCCGACGGCGCCTGCCTCGACTATCGCGCGCCGCTGGCGCCCGAGGTGGCGCGCGCCGCCTGGCGCCGCGTCTCGGCCGAGGTGGCGATGGGCTCGCGCCTGCTGCTGGTGGCCTGGAAGGAAGGGCGGATGGCCGGCTCCGTGCAGCTCGACCTTGGCACGCCCCAGACCCAGCCGCACCGCGCCGTGGTGGCGCAGCTGCTGGTGCATCCCGACTTCCGCCGCCAGGGCGTCGGCCGGGCGCTGCTGCAGCGGGCCGAGCAGGCGGCGCGCGGCATCGGCCGCAGCCTGCTGACGCTGGACGGCCGCGCCGGCGATGCCGCCGAGCGGCTCTATCGCGCGCTGGGCTGGGTGGAGGCCGGGCGCATCCCGGGCTTCGTGCGCAATCCGGATGGCAGCCTGGGCGACCAGCTGTTCTTCTACAAGGCGCTCTGACGTCCCCTGACCGTTTCCGCCGTGGCGGTTGCCGTGCGGCCACCGCCACCCAGCCCTGTCCGCATCGGGTGGCGGTCGCGGAACCCGGCCGGGGGGAACGCCGTTTCCCTCGTGACCCCAGACCGCGAAGGAGGCTCACGATGCCCGATATCAAGCAGGCGAAGATCCTGATCCTGGCCACCGACGGCTTCGAGGAATCGGAGCTGACCGTGCCGCTGGAGAAGCTCAGCGCCCAGGGCGCCGAGGTGCATGTCGCGGCGCCCGAGGGCACGCGCGAGCCGGGCCGCATCCGCGGCTGGGACGGGTCCAGGACGCCGCCCGACTGGGGCCAGGCCGTCCCGGTGGACCGCGGGCTCGCCGAGGTGCAGGCCGCGGACTATGACGCCATCGTGTTGCCGGGGGGCCAGATGAACCCCGACAAGCTGAGGGCCGAGCCCGCGGTGCTGGATCTCGTCCGGGCCTTCGCCAGCGGCGGCAAGGTGGTGGCGGCGATCTGCCACGCGCCCTGGATCCTGGTCGAGGCCGGGCTGGCGAAGGGGCGCAAGATGACCTCCTTCGCCTCGATCCGCACCGATGTGGTCAATGCCGGCGCTGAGTGGAGCGACCAGCCCGTGGTGACCGACAAGGGCATCGTCACCAGCCGCAATCCCGGCGACCTGGAAGCCTTCGTGGCGAAGATCGTCGAAGAGGTGAAGGAAGGCAGCCACGGCGACCGCCGCGCCGCCTGAGCGCGACGATGGGAACAAGGGGGGACGGGGCGGAAATGTGCCCCGTCCCCGTTCCCGCCTACTTCAGGCCGGCGCAGAAGCGCCGGATGCGCGCGCAGGCCTCGGTGAGCGAGGCATCGTCGGTCGCGTAGCTGATGCGGAAGTGGCCCGGAAACATGAAGGCCGAGCCGTGCACTGCGGCGACGCCCTCATCCTCCAGCAGCGCGGTGACGAAATCCTCGTCCGTCTCGATCCGCTTGCCCGAGGCGGTGGTCTTGCCGAGGCAGCCATGCACCGAGGGGAAGACGTAGAAGGCGCCCTCGGGCGTCAGGCAGTGGATGCCGGGCGCCTGGTTCAGCAGCCCCACCACCAGATCGCGCCGCCGCTCGTAGACCTTGCGCATCGCCTCCACCGAATCCTGCGGCCCGGTCAGCGCCTCGATGGCGGCGGCCTGGGAGATCGAGGAGGTGTTGGAGGTGGACTGGCCCTGCAGCTTGTCCATGGCCTTGATCAGCGCCAGCGGCGCGCCGGCGAAGCCGATGCGCCAGCCGGTCATGGCATAGGCCTTCGAGCAGCCGTTCATGGTCACGGTGCGGTCCTTGAGCCGCGGCTCGACGGCGACCAGCGTGCTGGCCTTGAAGCCGCCATAGACCAGCTTCTCGTAGATGTCGTCGGTGAAGACCCAGACATCCGGGTGGCGCAGCAGGACCTCGGCCAGCGCCTTCAGCTCGGCGGGCGCGTAGGCGGCGCCGGTCGGGTTGGAGGGGTTGTTCAGGATCAGCCACTTGGTCTTCGGCGTGATCGCGGCCTCGAGCTGCTCGGGCGTGATCTTGAAGCCCTGGTTCTGGCCCGCGGGCACGATCACCGGCTTGCCGCCGGCCAGCGAGACGATGTCCGGATAGCTGACCCAGCAGGGGGCGGGGATGACGGCCTCGTCGCCATCGTCGATGGTCGCCAGCAGCGCGTTGAAGATCACCTGCTTGCCGCCGGTGGAGACGACGATCTCCTCCGGCTTGTAGTCGACGCCGTGCTCGCGCCGGAAGTAGGTGGCGCAGGCCTCGCGCAGCGCGCGGGTGCCGGAGACGTCCGTGTAGCGCGTCTCGCCCTTCTGGATCGCCGCGATCGCCGCGTCCTTGATGTTCTGCGGCGTGTCGAAGTCCGGCTCGCCGGAGGACAGGCCGATGACGTTCTTGCCCTCCGCCTTCAGCGCCCGCGCCTTGGCGGTGATGGCGATGGTCTGCGAGGGAGCGATGCGGTCGAGCCGCTCGGCGGTCAGCTTCATGGTGGGGACGGATCCAGGACGAAAAGACGCCGGACCCTACCCCTCTCCGGGCGGCGGCGGCAACCCGCGCCAGGGCCGGAGCGCCCTCCCCGCCGCCGCATGGCGGCCCCGGCCGGACGACTCGGCCGGCCGCTCAGTCGGCCACCACGCGGCGATAGAGGTGCCAGGTGGCGTGGCCCAGCACCGGCAGCACGACGGCGAGGCCGACGAAGAGCGGCAGGCTGCCCAGCGCCAGAAGGCCCGCCACGATCAGGCCCCAGAGCAGCATCGGCCCCGGATTGGCGCGCACCGCCCGGAGCGAGGTGCGGATCGCGGTCCCCGCATCCACCGCGCGGCCCTCCGCCGCCCGGTCGAGCAGCAGCGGGAAGGAGACGACCGTCAGCGCCAGCACCGCCAGGGCGAAGACCCCGCCCACCAGGTTGCCCAGCACGATCAGCCGCCAGCCCTCGGGGGTGCGGAACAACTGCTGGACGAACTCCGCCACCGACAGGGCCGGCGGCAGCGCCCCCATGGTCATGCCATGGATCAGCCGGGCGGCGAGCAGCCACAGCAGGAAGAGGCCGAGCAGCATCAGCCCGAGCCCGAGGATCGACAGGATGGCCGGCGAATGGCGCACGTCGAAGGCATTCGACCAGCTCACCGGCAGGCCGCGCTCGCGCCGCCGGCTGAGTTCGTAGATGCCGAGCGCCGCCACCGGCCCGATCAGCGCGAAGCCGGAAAGCATCGGCCAGAAGAGCGGCATGACCGACCGCCCGGCCATGGCCTGGGCGGCGATCAGCCCGATTACCGGGTAGATTACCGCCAGGAAGACGAGCTGGGTCGGGTTGGCCTTGAAGTCACGCCAGCCGGCGGCCAGCGCCTCCCGCACATCGGCCACGCCGATGCGGCGGATGGCCGGCACGCTCGGCGCCCCGCCGCGCTCCAGGATCAAGGTGGTCGCCATGGTCAGCCTCCCCTCGCGCCGCGTCATGGCGCGGCGGCGTTGTGCCTCGCTGCGGAGGGCCCGATGGAGGTCTGACCGCCGCGCCGTCAGCCCGGCCGGGTCGTCCACATTTCTGGCATCTGGGTCGTGCCGCGGCCGATACAAGCGGGGGCGCGGCGCGGCCTCACCGCCGCCGCAGCAGGCGCAGCGCCAGCAGCCCGAGGCCGCCCGCCAGCCCGGCCAGCCCCAGGATCACCACGGCCAGGGCGTTCACCTCCGGCGTCAGGCCGAGGCGCAGCATGGAGAAGATCACCATCGGCAAGGTGGTCCCCGCCGGGCCGGAGACGAAACTCGCCACCACGACGTCATCGAGCGACAGGGTGAAGGCGAGGAGCCAGCCGGCCAGCAGGCTCGGCGCCATCAGCGGCAGGGTGACGGTCAGGAAGGCGGTGGCCGGGCCGGCGCCGAGGTCGCGTGCGGCATCCTCGAGCTCCGGCTCCATCTCGGCCAGCCGCGCCTGCGCCAGCACCGCGGCATAGGCGGCGCCGATGGTAGCGTGCGCCAGCAGGATGGTGAGCGCGCCGCGCTCGGCCGGCCAGCCGGTGGCCCCCTCCAGCAGCACGAAGAGCAGCAGCAGCGAAAGGCCGATCACCACGTCCGGCAGCACCAGCGGCGCCCCCGCCAGCCCGCCGAGGATCGCCCGGCCGCGGAACGGGCCATGCCGCGCCAGCACCCAGCCGAGGGCGCCGCCCAGCAGCGTGGCCAGGCTGGCGGCGCCGAGGGCCACCCGCAGCGACAACCAGGCCGCCTCCAGCAGCCGCCCGTTCGCCGCCAGGGCCTCGAACCAGCGCAGCGAGAAGCCGCCCCACTGGAACGGGATGCGGTCGGCGCTGAAGGCGTAGACCACCAGCAGCACGACCGGCAGCCAGAGGAAGGCGAGGCCGCAGCCGAGGCCGATCCAGGCCCAGGGCAGGGACAGGGGCCGGCGCCTCACCGCCGCGCCTCCAGCCGCTGGAACAGCAGGATCGGCAGCAGCAGGGCGAGCAGCAGCAGCACCGCCAGGGCGGCCGCCACCGGCCAGTCGCGGTTCTGGAAGAACTCCTGCCACAGCACCCGCCCGACCATCTGCGCCCCCGGCGGGCCGAGCAGCTCGGGGATGACGTATTCCCCGGCGGCGGGGATGAAGACCAGCAGGAAGGCCGCCGCCGCGCCGGGCGCCACCAGCGGCAGGGTCACGGTGGCGAAGGCGGTCCAGCGGCCGGCGCCGAGATCCGCCGCCGCCTCCTCCAGCGCCGGGTCGAGGCGGGAGAGGCTGGCGTAGAGGGGCAGCACCGCGAAGGGCAGGTAGGCGTGCAGCATGCCGAGCAGCAGCGCCGGGGTGGAGTAGAGCAGCGGCAGCGGCGCCTCGATCAGCCCGAGGGAGAGCAGCACGCCGTTGATCCAGCCCTCGTCGCGCAGGATGCCGATCCAGGCGCCGAGGCGGGGCAGGAAGCCGGTCCAGAAGGGCAGCAGCATGGCGAGCAGCAGCGGCCCGCGCCAGGCGGGGCCGGCGCGGACGATGCCGAGCGCCATGGGGAAGCCGAGCAGCAGGCAGAGCGCCGCCGTGGCGCCGGCGGCCTGGACCGAGCCCAGGAAGGCGCCGCCGTAGAAGCCGTCGCCCAGGATCAGCGCGAAGGCCTCCGGATTGGCGCCCCGCCCCTCGCTCCCCTGCCCCCCGCTCCAGGGCAGGGTGAAGGGCGGCACGCCGTCGGCCGGCCAGGACAGCGCGATGGCCAGCACCAGCAGCAGCGGCGCCGCGACCAGCGCGAGCAGCCAGGCGGCCGGCAGCAGCCGCGTCAGCAGCGCGGCGGGCGTCGCCCTCACGCGGCCAGCGGCACCAGCGCGGCCGCCTCCCAGCCCAGGCGCAGCACGGCCC